>CAYNIS010000547.1:0-2481 GCA_964397055.1 uncultured Rhodospirillaceae bacterium
GATACTTCCCCCCGGCTGCACAATAGCGGTAATCCCCGCCGCCGCCGCAGAACGTCAACGCGCTGATCTTCTTCGACTTCGACAGTGCCGTCGTTTCGGTCGAGGCCCAGTCGATCCTGGACGATGTCGCCCGTCGGGTTCTGGCCCTCAGCCAGCCGACCCTGCGCATCACCGGCCATGCCGACCGTTCGGGTGCCGCGGCCTACAACGAACTGCTGTCGGAACGCCGCGCGGCCTCCGTCCTCGATGCGTTGCGCCAGCGCGGCGTGTCGGACAACGTGATCGGGTCGCTGACGGTCAACGCGGTCGGCGAGAGCCTGCCGCTGGTGCCGACGGCCGATGGCGTTCAGGAGCCGCAGAACCGGCGTGTCGAGATCGAAGCGGTCGGCCGCGGCGTGCGCACCAGCCGCAACCAGCTGCAACAGACGGCTTCGGCCCCGCGCTGAGGTTTTTCGTCGGTCCGGCCGGTTGAAAGGCTTGCCTTTCGCCGGCCGGTCGGCTGACCTCATCCAGGGTGATCTTGCGGCGGCCGGCCCGGGTTCGATGGACCCAGGCCGGCCGTTTGCCGTATTAGGGGTGCGCGAGACCCGATCGGAGGAGAAGCGAAGACATGATCACGCGCGTCATCCTTGCCGCCGTGGCCGGGCTGTTCTTGCTGGCATCGCCGGTAGGCCGGGTTCTTGCCCAGCAGGACAGCACGGCAACTTCGGACCCGTCGGCGGCGGCACCGGGCACCCTCGAAGCCTCGGAAGGCGAGGGCGCCCCGGCGACGGAAGTCGTGGTAGAGCTCAACCGGCTCGAGGAAAGCGGCGAGAACTGCAAGTCGTATTTCATCAGCCGCAACCAGACGGAAATGGCGTTCGAGCGGCTGCGCCTGGACCTCGTCCTGTTCGATGCTGAAGAGATCGTCCTGAAGGCCCTGGCGATAGAGGCGGCGCCGATTGCCGCCGGCAAGACCAAGGTCAACGTGTTCGAGATCGACGGCGTCGCCTGCGGCAGCATTTCGAAGATCCTGTTGAATCATGTTTCCGCTTGTATCGACGCCGATGGTGAGCGTCGGAACTGCGAAGCGGTGATCGAACTGACCAGCCGCACCGACGCCGTCTTCGAGAAGTAGCGTCAGCTGTCGTCCGGGTGCGGCCCCTCGCCGACATTGGCCTCGGTGTCGGCCTCGGTATCGGGCGGCGGATGGCGCCACCAGCTCCTGATGAGCGCCGCCCCGGCGAGGGTCGAGACGGCCGCGATGATCGGCACGTGAACCGTTTCGGTCCGCTCGGCCGCCGGGACCACCGCCAGCCAGACGCTGCCGCCAAACAGTCCGAGGGCGCCGAAGAAGACGCCGTAAAGGGCGCGAGCGTGGCGATGGCCGAGCATCCAGAAGGCGAGGGCGAGGCCTGCCGCCGTCGCCGCCAGCCCCAGGACCAGGCTGGTGACGATCAGGATCGCGAAGGACAGCGGCTCCTCGTGGGAGGAGAGGCACCAGCTGTCCGTGATGCATTCCGACTGCGGCTCCAGGAACGGCAGGCCGATCCACAAACCGAGCGTCAGTGCTGCGAGGCAGCCGAGGAGTTCGGCGGCGTATCTTCCAGGGGAGCGCTTGTCGCGGCGTCGCCGCGGCTTGGTCGAGCGTTTTACTGGCATGGGGCGGACGGCTCACAGCTGTCCGGGCTTGGTCCGGGGCCGTCTCTGTCCCCGGTCGAACAGGCCGCACAGGATGCGCGGCGTGATGCCGTCCGGAGCCGTGATCGGGAGATGGACGGCTTCGGCCTCGAACCAGTCCCGCTCGGCGCAAATGTACCGCCCTGCGATCAGCAACGGTTCGCCGGTCGCCAGCGGCGCGTCGTACATCTGGTTCAACTGATCGATGACCGGGCCGCTGAAAAGCTCGCTCACGCGTCTTCCGGTGAGGGTCAGGCCCAGCAGCTTGTCGATGCCGGTGCCGACGCGCCGGTACTCGAACCGGTCGGCTCCCTCCCGCGATGCGTCGATCTGGATGAGGAAAGTGTTCGCGGCGAGACCGCGCAGGCGCTCCAGGGGGAAGTCCTCCTGATTTGGAAGCCTCCCGGTCTCTTCGCATATCTGGCGCCAAAGTTCGAGAAGACGGTTCGCCGCTTCGGTCGACAGCGTTTCCACCACGCTCGCATTGAAGTCAAGGAGCCCCATGGACAGCTCCGCCCGCGCCAAATCTCCAACGAAAGTAGGGTAGTTTCCCTTTCGCCTATCGGGCAAGGCCCGGCGAACGAGAGCCGTCGTGTTCCGCGAAGCCCGCCCAGCGCCGCAGGATGCGGTCCGCGGCGGCCGTCATCGAGGCGTCGCCAGTTCCCTGTCGATCGCGGCGACGGCCGCGGGCTCGAAGCCATGGAGCGCGGTGCGCACGTGCGATCCCCTCCTCAAGCGCGCGTCAGGTTGATCATCAGGGGTGCCGCAATGGCACATCCGAGGCCGACGAGGAACAGCCAGGTGAGGGGCTCGCCGAGCAGG
>CAYNIS010000548.1:0-2462 GCA_964397055.1 uncultured Rhodospirillaceae bacterium
CCGCCGACGAAGCGGGCGGTCACCCCGCCCGCGGCGAAGGCAGCGAACAGCCGCCCGACCGCGGGGCTCGTCATCCAGGGCTGCGGGGCGAGGCGCCCAGCCGGGGTGAGGTTGCCGGCCGGGGCGAGGCGCCCAGCCGGGGCGAGGCGCCCGTCTTCCGGTGTCGGCGTCTTCAGGTCCAAGGCCGGTCGCTAGGAAGCCGCCGCCCCGACGCCATAGGCGGCCGTTTCCTCCCGGAGGATTTCGACGAAGCCGCGCAGCATGGCGGCGGTCGCCCCCCAGATGTAGCGCTCGCCATAGGGGAACGCCCAGTAATGCCGAAGCTCGCCCCGGTACTCGCGGGCATGGCGCGCGCAGTTCGCCGGTTCGAGCAGGAAGCTCAGCGGCACCTCGAAGACGTCGGCGACCTCTTCCGGCTGCGGCTTCACTTCGAACGGCGGGTGCATGAAGCCGACCACCGGGGTCACGTGGAAGCCGGTGCCGGTGATGTAGCCGTCGAGCTTGCCCAGGACCTCGATCCGTTCCGGCGGCACGCCGACCTCCTCCTCCGTCTCGCGCAGGGCGGCGGCGACCGGGCCGCCGTCGTCGGGGTCGATGCGCCCGCCCGGAAAGGCGATCTGGCCGCCATGATTGCGCAGCTTGTGGCTGCGTTCGGTCAGAAGGACGTTGAGGTCGTTGTTGCGCGCGACCAGCGGGATCAGGACCGCGGCCTCCCGCAACGGCTGGTCCTCGGCGATCCAGCCGCGCCAGTCATCGGGCTCCGCCGACATGCGGGAAAGATGCGGAAGCTGTTCGGCGATTCGCCGCGCATCCGCCTCAGCCTCCCTGGTTTCCTGCCGGAAGAGCGCGCGGATGTCGACGTCGGTCACCCGTCGCCAAGGCTGCCCAGCCGGAATCTCGATCCCCTGCTCCATACCGCCACCTCATCCGGTTCGCCGTCGGCGTCGGGGCCGGCGGGCGATCGCCCCCCATCCGTCCCGTCCGCCCGTTGCGCAGCCTCTCGGTCCGCTTCGTCACGGCTCAAGTCCGCCGGCGTGGCTTCCTCCTCGGCGATCGCGACCAATTCGTAGAATGTGGGCCGGTTGATCCGGGCCTCCAATCGATCGCGCACGACAATATACGGTCTCGGCTCTCCCGTCGCGGGATCCGTTTCCACCCGGATCGGGTGATCCGGCCCGGCCTCGATTTCCTCGTCAAGGTTGGTGCGGAAGCGCAACACCTGCGACGGCCCGGTGCCGGTGCGGGTGACGTCGACCGCGACGAAGGGGGCGTCGTCGACGCGGATGCGGCCGCGTTCGGCCGGCGTGATCAGCCAGAAGTCACCGGCGTCGTCGCGCCTGAGCACGCTGGCGAACAGCTTGACCAGGCCCGGGCGCCGAATCTCCGTCCCCTGATAGAGCCAGGTGCCGTCGGTCTTGATGCGGATGTCATAGGCCTCGTCGATCGCCGGCCCCAGGTTGGCAAAGGGGGATCCGCCGGTTGCGGGCGGGGCCGATTGGTCGGACATTGGCGCTCCCTCTCCTTTTCCTCGGTCGTTCTATCCGGTGGCGGGGTATCCGCCGGCCGGCTGCGGGGTGGCCGTCGCCGACGCGGCACCCCAGGTGTTTGCAGCCGGGTTGCGGAACGGCGAAGGCGCGGTCCTTGCATGATGGACGCGCGTATTGCCGGCCTCTGCACGGTTTGCCTGCCGGCTTGAAGATAGGCCCGGGAGGTGAGGGCGGCGAGCCCGATCAGCCGGCACGCTTTCGCCGTATTGTTGACCAGACTGTCCTTAGATTGCGCCACGACGCCCGCCTGAAGAGACCGACGCCATGTCCGTGACCGACCTGAAGCCCGACGACCCGAACCGGCTGGCCGCCGAGATCGAGGAGACCGGGCAGCGCCTCTCCGACGTGCGCGCCGCGATCGGTCAGGTCATCTTCGGGCAGGAAAGCGTGATCGAAGGGGCGATGGTCTCCATCCTCGCCGGCGGCCATGTCCTCCTGATCGGTGTCCCCGGCCTCGCCAAGACCCGGCTGGTCGAAACGCTCGGCCGGGTCCTCGGCCTCGAGGAGCGTCGCGTGCAGTGCACGCCCGACTTGATGCCGGCTGACATCGTCGGCTCGGAAGTGCTGGAAGAGCATGCCGACGGCCGTCGCTCCTTCCGCTTCATTCCGGGGCCGGTGTTCTGCCAGGTCCTGCTGGCGGACGAGATCAACCGGGCGAGCCCACGGACCCAGTCCGCCCTGCTGCAGGCGATGCAGGAACAGCGCATCTCCGTCGCCGGGCACTATCACGACCTGCCGCGGCCGTTTCATGTGCTGGCGACCCAGAACCCGATCGAGCAGGAGGGCACGTACCCGCTCCCCGAAGCCCAGCTCGACCGCTTCCTCTTCAACATCCGGGTGAAGTATCCCAGCCACCAAGAGGAGCTCGACATCATGAAGAGCGTCACGCGCGACGACGAGCCGGAGCTGAAACAA
>CAYNIS010000549.1:0-2457 GCA_964397055.1 uncultured Rhodospirillaceae bacterium
CGCGCTGATGGGCTCGAACATGCAGCGCCAGGCGGTGCCGCTCGTGAAAGCCGAAGCGCCCCTGGTGGGCACGGGCATGGAGAGCGTGGTCGCGCGCGATTCCGGCGCGGCCATCACCGCGCGCCGTGACGGCGTGATCGAGCAGGTCGACGCCATGCGCATCGTGGTGCGTGCGACCGGCGACATCGATCCGACGGCTTCAGGCGTGGACATCTACCGCCTGAGCAAGTTCCAGCGCTCCAACCAGTCCACCTGCATCAACCAGCGCCCGATCGTGAAGGTCGGCGACGTGGTGAAGGCCGGCGACATCATCGCGGACGGTCCCTCGACGGATCTGGGCGATCTGGCGCTCGGCCGGAACGTGCTCGTCGCGTTCATGCCCTGGAACGGCTACAACTTCGAGGACTCCATCCTCATCTCCGAGCGCATCGTGCGCGACGACGTCTTCACCTCGATCCATATCGAGGAGTTCGAGCTCATGGCCCGCGACACCAAGCTCGGCCAGGAGGAGATCACCCGCGACATCCCGAATGTCGGCGAGGAGGCCCTGCGCAACCTCGATGAGGCCGGGATCGTCCATATCGGGGCGGAGGTGAAGGCCGGCGACATTCTGGTCGGCAAGGTCACCCCGAAGGGCGAAAGCCCGATGACCCCGGAAGAGAAGCTCCTGCGCGCGATCTTCGGCGAGAAGGCTTCCGACGTTAAGGACACGTCGCTGCGCGTGCCGCCGGGCGTCATCGGCACCATCGTCGAGGTCCGCGTGTTCTCCCGCCGCGGCGTCGACAAGGACCAGCGCGCCCAGCAGATCGAGCGGGGCGAGATCGAGCGCCTGGCCAAGGACCGCGACGACGAACGCCGCATCCTGGAACGCAGCTTCTACGGCCGTCTCAAGGAACTCCTGATCGGCCGGAGTGCGGTTTCCGGGCCGAGGGGTATCAACCCCAACCAGACCATCACCGAGGCCGACCTCGGCGACCTGCCGCATTCCAAGTGGCGCGAGTTCGTCGTCGCCGACGAGCAGGTGATGGAGGCCATCGAGGCGATGGGGCGCACCTTCGACGATGCCGTCGACAACCTGCGCCAGCGCTTCGAGAACAAGGTCGAGAAGCTGCAGCGAGGCGACGAGCTGCCGCCGGGCGTCATGAAGCTGGTCAAGATCTTCGTCGCGGTGAAGCGCAAGCTGCAGCCGGGCGACAAGATGGCCGGCCGCCACGGCAACAAGGGGGTGATCAGCCGGATCACGCCGCTCGAGGACATGCCCTACCTGCCCGACGGCACGCCGGTGGACATCGTCCTCAACCCGCTTGGCGTGCCGAGCCGCATGAATGTCGGCCAGATCCTGGAAACCCATCTGGGCTGGGCGTCTGCGACCCTGGGCAACCAGATCGGCCAGCTGGTCGACGCCATCGCGCACAAGCAGCGGGAGGCCGACGCCGCCGGCAACGGCGGGGCAGATACCGCGGCCGAGGTGACCGAGATCAAGGACCGGCTCCAGGACTTCTACAGTCCCGAGGAGTATGACCGGCACATGGGCAGTTTGCCCGACGGCGATCTGCTCGGCCTCGCGGCGAATCTGAAGAGCGGCATTCCGGTCGCGACCCCGGTGTTCGACGGCGCGGTCGAGGCCGACATCAACCGGTATCTGGAGAAGGCCGGCCTCGACAGTTCGGGGCAGGTGACCCTGATCGACGGGCGCACCGGGGAGCCGTTCGACCGCAAGGTGACGGTCGGCTACATCTACATGCTGAAGCTGCACCATCTGGTCGACGACAAGATCCATGCGCGCTCGATCGGACCGTACAGCCTGGTCACCCAGCAGCCGCTGGGCGGCAAGGCGCAGTTCGGCGGCCAGCGTTTCGGAGAGATGGAAGTCTGGGCGCTGGAGGCTTACGGTGCTGCCTACACGCTTCAGGAGATGCTGACGGTGAAGTCGGACGATGTCGGCGGGCGAACCAAGGCGTACGAGTCTATCGTGCGGGGCGAGGACGCGTTCGAGGTCGGCATTCCGGAGTCCTTCAACGTTCTCGTGAAGGAGCTGAAATCGCTCGGCCTCAACGTCGACTTGAGGCAGCGCGAATTCTGATCACCTGTTACCGGCGGGGCCCATGCCCCGCCGGCCCGGCACGCCGCACATCGGGTGACGACCTGACTGCGGCAACAGCCGTCGGGTCCATGCGGACCCGCGCTTGGCGGCGGTGGAGGAGACCAAGAGCATGAACGAGCTGACCCAGATTTTCGGCCAGCCCACCGGGGCGCAGAGCTTCGATCACATCCAGATCCAGATCGCCAGCCCCGAACAGATCCGCTCGTGGTCGTTCGGCGAAATCAAGAAGCCGGAAACGATCAACTACCGCACCTTCAAGCCGGAGCGGGACGGGCTTTTCTGTGCCCGCATCTTCGGCCCGATCAAGGACTACGAATGCTTGTGCGGCAAGTACAAGCGCATGAAGTACAAGG
>CAYNIS010000550.1:0-2448 GCA_964397055.1 uncultured Rhodospirillaceae bacterium
GGGCATCGGCGCAGCCGGTGGCGACGACGCGCTGGAAGCTGACTGGATCGCACGCCGCCTGAGTGATGCCGGGGTTCGCTTCGGCCGGGTCACCGTCGCCGGCTGCGGTGAGGGCGGTCAGATCTTCGCGGAAACGACGGTCGACCCTGCGGACGGCGTCGGCAATCCGCTGCAGCGCTGGCTGCGGCTGAGCCGACCGGATCCCGATCTAGACTGCGAATGAGACAGGATCAGTCGGCCACGCAGGCCTCGAAGCCGCTGATCCGGCGAAACCAGATGCCGGCGAATTGGCTCTCCCCGTCATTGGGCGGGAAGCCGGGGTTGGAGATCAGGCCGACCTGCACCGTGCGGGCGATGTCCGGCCGCACAAAGCGAATGGCCCCGCCATCGACAACCCCGGGCGTCGGCACGTCGACCCCGTTGCCTTGCACGACGGTGCCAGGGCCGTGGACCTCTTCGACCCAACCGTCGCTCCCTTCATGGGACTTGAAGAACCGGAACTCGTCGCCGATCCGGCAGATGCGCAGCCGCGCCTCGACGATGTCATCAGGCATGGGCGTCAGCCACAGGGTCGAGCGCGAATGGAAGCCGGCGAGCTTCTGGGCGTGCCATTCGCCGCTGTCCGGGACCGTGGTCTTGGCCTCGGTGCCGTAGAAGCCGAGCTGCTGACCGAAATTGTACATCAGCCAGCGCATGTTGGCGGTGGTCCCGGCCGGATCGCGCACGATCAACCCGGTCGAATTGAAGTCGCCGGTGGGGCGGGCCGAACCGTCCGCCGCCCGCACGCCCCGTGCGCGCGTTTCGACCAGGAAGTCGCCGGTGATCTCGCGATAGAACATCGGCCCGGACCGATCCGAATACCATCCGGCGTCGAACGGGACCCCGCGGACCTTCAGCCAGCCGTCTTCGATCTCGGCCCGGCGGCTGAGCGCGCGAAGAAGCGGGGAAAGACCGCCGAACTCCGCTGTCACAGTCGCGAAGTCGACATCGAGGACCGACAGATCGGCCGTGGTCGACAGCTCCGTCGGGGAGAGAGCCGTCGCTGCCGGTGTGGCGTAACCGAAACCCATGAGGTTGCGGGTGATGAGGCGCCCCGGCACGGTCAGGTAGGCCCACGCGACCACCGCACCGACGACCGCGACCGCGGCAACCCCGACGACCCTGAACATCCAGCGCCAGACGGGCGAGGTCGCCGACCGGCCTGCCGGTGTGGCGGCAACAGCTCCGGCGTTGTCTGGATTGATGGACTGCATCAGTCATGCTCCTCGAAAGTGGCCTGCCGCCGCAGGTTGCCCGGATTGACGGTGACCTGGTTTCGCCGGGACCGGGATTGACCGGGACCGGGATTGACCGGGACCGGGATTGACCGGGACCGGGATTGACCGGGACCGGGCGGGTGCTGGCACAGTTGAGTACGTGGGCTCATGGCGATACGAAACGAAAATGTTTCGTTTCGATATAGGGAGGGATGTTCGGCTTGTCGATAGCGCGCGCCGACGCGAGTTCAACCGCCCGCGAGGTTCGGGCGAGGGCCAAGCGATCCACCATCCTGGACGCCGCCATCGCGCTGTTTCGGCGCGACGGCTTTGCGCGCGCGACGATGGAGGAGGTGGCCCGCACCGCAGGGGTCTCGACCGCGACCCTCTATCGGCATTTTCCGTCGAAGACCGCCCTGTTCGAGGCCGTCGCGGAAATCAGCCTCGCCGGCCTGGATGCGGCACCTGCGGACCAGGGCGGTGATCCTGTTGCCCGCCTCCGGGCGCTTGCCCACGCCTATGCCGAAGCACTGTCCCGTCCGACCACCCGTTCGGTGTTCCGGATGCTGGTGTCGGAAACCGGCGCGGGCGGCGACCTCGCCGCCGCCTTCTACCTGACCATCAAGGGACGGCTGAACGACACCTTCTGCCGGGTTCTGGAGGACGGCGTTTCAGCCGGCCTCCTCCACCCGCCGATCGACGGGCGCACCGATCACATGGCCGGGCAGCTTCAGGGCATGATAGAACATGGCACGCTGTTGCGCGGCCTGATCCTGGGCGACGACGCCGACCCCGGAATGGAACCGAGGGTCCTCGCGGAGGCGGCGCTGGAGACCTGGCTTACCCGCTGGCAGGCGCCTTGAGAAGGGGTCAGTCAGGCGCGACCGCGTATTGCTGGTCGTCGACCGCTTCCAGCCACTCGACCGCGGTGCCGTCCAGCGCCTCCTGGATCGCGATGTGCACCATCTGCGCGTCTGGAGAGGCACCGTGCCAATGCTTCTCCCCGGGCGGGATCCACACCGTGTCCCCGGCAGTAACCACCTGGACCGGGCCGCCCCAGGCCTGGACGCGGCCGACGCCGGCGGTGATGTGAAGCGTCTGGCCCAGCGGGTGCGTGTGCCAATGGGTGCGCGCCCCCGGCGCGAAGGTGACGCGCAAGGCCCGCACGCGTGCGGGGTCCGGTGCTTCGACG
>CAYNIS010000551.1:0-2448 GCA_964397055.1 uncultured Rhodospirillaceae bacterium
CCGTGTGCAGTTCCTTGTGCCGTTCGGTCGCGCGGCCGATCGCGACGGTGCGCATCATCGCCGCGTGGTAGTGGCGGAACGACGCCGCCCATTCCAGCGTCATCTGGTCGTCGTGGTGCAGGTGCCGCCGGCCGGAGACATAGCGGCACAGAAGCGCATCGCGGTCGGAACCGATGATGAACGGGTTGGCCGGCGGATCGCCGTCGCCCCGGAAGATCGCGGCGTGCATGGAGGCGAGGATGTCGCCCTCGAACGCGCCCGGGCGGGTGGTCGCCAGCATCGCCTCATAGGCGCGGTCGGCGAGCTGGGCCGCCCGGCGCACGAAGCCGAGCTCCGCCGTCGACTTCACCACCCGCAGGCGGGAGACGAGATCCGACGCCTCCTCCGTCGCACAGAAGCCGGCGAGCCCCGTCGCGACCTGCCGGCCGAGCTTCGCGGTCAGGCCGTAGGCGTCCCATTCGACCCCGATCTGGCCGCCCTGAAGGCCGAATTCGGTCATCAGTTCCTTCAGGTCGTCGACCGGCGTGGCATCGTCGCGGTCGACCCACACCCGGATGTCCTTGAAGGTCGAGGTGTGCTGGGCCTGACGCAGGTCGGGGGCCCGGGTGATCAGCGCCATACGGCCGTCGGCCGTCAGCACGCCGACCTGGAAGAAGACGTAGCCGAAGGTGTCGAAGCCGGTCAGGTAGTAGAGGCTTTCCTGCCGGAACAGGAGCAGGCCGTCGAGGCCGCGGTCGGCCATCGCCTTCTTCGTCGCCTCGATGCGACGGTCGTATTCGGCGAGTTCGAAATGCCGGGCCATAGGGCGTGCCTTTCCTGGCGTCGGGGTGGCGGGCGCCAGTCGCCATCCAAATCGAACAAAGGTCAAGCATGCGAAAGCCGGTGGCTCACGCCGGCGGGGGCACCCCCGCCTACCCGGCCTTCTTCTCCCAGCCGCCGCGCGGACCCTGCTGCCAGTAGGTCAGCTTGTGACCGGCCCGCTTGTACCGGGTCCAGCGCACCCGCGCGGCCTGGACAGCCCCGGGGTCGAGCCCGTCGAAGAGGTCGCAGACGATCTCGAACCCGGTCATGTCCTCCCGCAGCGAGCCGTCGGTGACCATCAGGACCTTGGCCCCGTTGGGATTGTCGGCCCCGTCGGTCAGCCAGACCGGCTGGCGTTCCTGGCTGCCGTCGCCGGGCTTGAAGTCCCTGGCCGAGCCGTGGGGAAGGAAGGATACGGGATCGAAGGTCCAGAGATGATCGTCGAGCCGGGTCACGGCCGCGGGATCCGCCGCCTTGACCACGGCGCGCAGGCCCCGTTCCAGCGACTTCTCCAGGATCTGCGGGAGCGCCGCTTCGAGCGAGGTCTGCTGCAGGTGATAGAAGCGGATTTCCGGGCCCATCGCGGCCTCAGCGGCTCACTGCTCGTAGCGGTCGGCGATCCAGCGGTCGAGCAGGCGCACGCCGAAGCCGGTCGCCCCCTTCGGCGCCAGGGGCTTGTCCTTCTTCGACCAGGCGGTCCCGGCGATGTCGAGGTGCGCCCACGGCACCTCGTTGACGAAGCGCTGCAGGAACTGGCCGCCGATGGTCGAGCCCGCGACCCGCTCGCCGGCGATGTTCTTCACATCCGCGATGTCGCTGTCGATCATCTTGTCGAAGACCGGGTCGAGCGGCAGCTGCCAGAGCCGGTCGCCGGTCGCGGCACCGGCGGCGATCAGCGCGTCGACCACGCCCTCGTCATTGCCCATGACGCCGGCGAACTCGTTGCCCAGCGCGATCAGGACCGCGCCGGTGAGGGTTGCGAGATTGACCATCGCGACCGGCTTGTAGCGGTCCTGCGTGTACCACAGGGCATCGGCCAGGATCAGCCGCCCCTCCGCATCGGTGTTCAGCACCTCGATGGTCTGGCCGGACATGGACGTGACGATGTCGCTCGGCCGCTGTGCGATGCCGGAGGGCATGTTCTCGGCCAATGCCACGACACCGACCACGTTGGCCTTCGCCTTGCGCCCGGCCAGCGCCAGCATCGCGCCGACGACCGCCGCCGACCCGCCCATGTCGGTCTTCATCTCCTCCATCCCGGCGGCGGGCTTGAGCGAGATGCCGCCGGTATCGAAGGTGATGCCCTTGCCGACCAGAGCGACCGGGGCGGCGTCCTTGTCGTCCGCACCCTGGTAGCGCATCACCACCATGCGCGGCTCGCGGTAGCTGCCCTGGGCGACGCCGAGCAGGGAGCCCATGCCCAGCGTCTTCATCTCCGCGGCGTCCATGACATGGACGTCGACGGGCAGGTCCTCGCACGCCTGGACGATGCGCTCGGCATAGCTTTCCGGATAGAGGACGTTGGGCGGCTCGGTCACCAGGTCCCGGGCGAAATGGACCCCGGCGACGACCGCCCGGTGCCGGTCGACCAGCGGCGCGGCGGCCGCGGCCGACCCGGTGGCGATGGTCAGCGTTGCCGGATCGGGC
>CAYNIS010000552.1:0-2448 GCA_964397055.1 uncultured Rhodospirillaceae bacterium
GGCGGCCTATGCGTTCGGCGACAAATTCGGCTGCGATATCGACGGGGCGGCCGAACTCCTGGCCCAGGCGCGTCTCCAGGGCCTGAGCGTCGGGATCGCCTTCCACGTCGGCTCCCAGTGCCTGGATCCGGCCGCGTTCACCCACGCGCTCGAGGATGTGCGCAAGGTGATGGGCAGGAGCCCGGGCCGCGTCGCCGTCATCGACGTCGGCGGCGGCTTTCCGGTGGCATATACCGGGGTCACCCCGCCGCCGCTCGATGCGTTCATCTCGGCCATCCGGGAGGGGGTTGCGCGCTTGCCCCTGCCCCGGGATGTCGAGATCTGGGGTGAGCCCGGGCGCGCCCTGGTGGCATCCGGGGCCTCGATCATCGCCCGCGTGCTCTTGCGCCGGGGGTCCCGGCTCTACCTCTCCGACGGGCTGTTCGGCACGCTCGCCGACCTGCGCATCGAGGCGACAACGTTCCCGATGCGCCGCTGGTCGCTCAGCGAGCGGAACGACAAGGCTCTTGCCCGCTTTGCCATCGCCGGCCCGACCTGTGACCCCGCCGATGCGGTCGGTCGCCGCTTCCTGTTGCCGGCCGACTGCCAGGAGGGCGACTGGATCGAGATCGGCCAGACCGGTGCCTATTCGACCGCCTTCCAGACCGCCTTCAACGGCTATGGCGCGGTCGACTGGATCGAGGTTTCCGATGCACCCCTGATGCCGACCGCGCTGCCTGCCCTTGCCCTCGCCGCGGAATAGGGCGGCTTGCCAGGCTATCCCGGGTCGACCAATCTCTTGTTCCAACAGCGGGCCCTCGTGAGCCCGCTCTTTGGGAGATCGGGCAGGTGCAGCGGCGCGAGCGGTCATTCCTCAGTCTCAACGACAAGGGCTTCCACCGGGTCGTCTATCAGGACTGGGGGGACCCGGCAGTTCCGCGGGCGATCGTCTGCGTCCACGGCCTGACGCGCAACGGCCGCGATTTCGACCGCTTGGCCGAAGCGCTGTCGGCAGAGGCGCATGTCGCCTGCCCGGACGTCGTCGGCCGCGGCAAGTCGGACTGGCTGCCCGATCCCATGGCCTATGGCGTGCCGCAATACCTGCGGGACATGACCGTTCTGATCGCGCGGATGGGGCTGGAGACGGTCGACTGGGTCGGCACCTCCATGGGCGGGCTGATCGGCATGACCCTCGCCGCCCAGCCGGGCAACCCGGTGCGGCGCTTGGTCCTGAACGACATCGGGCCGTTCCTGCCGGAAGCCGCGATCAAGGCGGTGCAGGACTCGACCCGCGATCCGGACACCTATGAGAGCCTGGAGGCGCTGGAACAGCGCCTGCGCGAGGTTCATGCCGGTTTCGGCACCCTGCCCGATGCCGCGTGGCGCCACATGGCCGAGCATTCCGCGCGGGCGCTGGACGACGGTCGGATCGCCCGTGCCTTCGATCCGGATATCCTGAAGCCGGCGCGCGGCCAACCGGTCACCGACCAGATGCTGTGGCCGATCTGGGACAAGATCACCTGTCCCGTCCTGGTTCTGCGCGGCCAGAAATCCGAGCTTTTGACCAGGGAGACCGCGGAGGAGATGGCCGAGCGCGGGTCTAGGGCCAAGGTCGTGGAGATCGCCGGCTGCGGACATGCGCCGTCGCTGATGATCGACGACCAGATCGCCGTCATCCGCGACTGGCTGGCGGAGACGGATGCCTGACGCCGCTCAGGCCATGCCGTGCACCGGCGGCATTTCCTTTCCGGCCTGGGCAGAACGTGCCCCCTGGTGGGGCGGGGATCTGCAGACCGTTCGCAACACCGTTCTGGGCGCGGTCGGGCAGGGCATTCCCGATCTCTCCGCCTGGCCGGCCGAAAGGGTCGAGATCGCGACCTTCGACGGCAGCGGTGATCGCCTCCTCGTGCGTCATCACGCGAATGGCACGCCGGCGGCCGACCGGCCGCTCGTGATCCTCGTGCACGGGCTGACCGGGTGCGAGGACTCGATGTATGTCAGGGCCAGCGCCCGCACCTTCCTGGCCGCCGGCTGCCCGGTCCTGCGCATGAACCAGCGCGGCGCCGGCCCCGCGGCGTCGATCGCCACCGGCTGCTACCATGCCGGCCGGTCGGAGGATCTGGCCGCCGTCGTCGACTGGGCCGCAAGCAAGGCTGGCGGCCGCCCACTGGTGCTGGTCGGCTACTCGCTCGGTGGGAACGTCACCTTGAAGTACCTGGGAGAGGCGCGCGACCGCCCGGCGACAATCGCTGCCGCCGCGGCGATCTCTGCCCCGATCCACCTCGCCCAGGCGAGCCGGACGATGATGCGGCCGCGCAACGCCGTCTATCACCACTGGATGCTGAAGCGGCTGAAGCAGGAACGGCTGATTGCCGACGGCGGGATCCCTGAAGTGATGCGCGCGGCCGGCCAGGCGGCAGGCAGCGTGTTCGAGTTCGATGACGTCTTCGTCGGCCCCTATAACGGCTT
>CAYNIS010000553.1:0-2443 GCA_964397055.1 uncultured Rhodospirillaceae bacterium
GGATGGTGACCTTGCCGTCGCGCACGCGCACCAGGATTTCCGGGCTCGACCCGACGACATGGAAGCCGCCGAAATCGAGGAAGAACAGGAACGGCGAGGGGTTGAGGCGCCGGAGCGTGCGGTAGAGCGAGAAGGGGGGATGCGGAAACGGCAGATGGAAGCGCTGGGACGGCACGACCTGGAACGCGTCGCCGGCATGGATGTAGTCCACGCAGATGCGCACCATGTCGAGGAAGCGTTCCTTCGGCGTGTTCGATGCGGGCTCCGCCGGCAGGTCGACCGGCGGGGAGGCGAGGGCAGGGCGCGCCCGCGTCTGGCGGCTGAAATCGGCGACGGCATCGGCCAGCCGCTCGGTCGCAGCGCGATAGGCCGCCGCCGCATCGCTCTCCGCGCCCTCGACGCCCTGGGTCGCCCAGACCGGGCTGACCACCGTCACCACCCGGGTGACGTTGTCGAACACGGCCATCACCGTCGGGCGCAGCAGGATCGCGTCGGGAATGCCGAGCGCGTCCGGATTGCCGTCCGGCAACGCTTCCATATGCCGGACCATGTCATAGGCGAGATAGCCGAACAGGCCGGCCGACATCGGCGGCATGTCGTCGGGCACGGTGATCCGGCACTCGTCGATTAGCGCGCGCAGGCCGTCGAGCGGAGCCACGTCGAGCTTGCGGAAGGCGTCGGGTGACACCCGCGCGCCGCGGTTGATCTCGACCGTGTCGCCCTTGGACCGCCACACGAGGTCCGGCTTCAGGCCGATGAAGGAGTACCGGCCGAGCTGGCTGCCGCCCTCCACGGACTCGAGCAGGAAGGCGTTCGCCCGGCCCTCGGCCAGCTTCATGTAGGCGCTGACCGGTGTCTCCAGATCCGCGATCAGGCGGGTCCACACGATCTGGCTGGTGCCCGCGGCGAAGGTCTCGGCGAACGCAGCGAAATCAGGGAACACCTGCATGGGTCGAACTCACTTGGACGGGGCGGCGTCGGGGGCCGGGGAGAAGCCTCAAGGGTGCGGCCTCCCCCGCGGTACCGGGCATCAGCGATTCTGGAAGTAGAGAGAGCCGTCATAGAGGCGGGCGGCCGCCTCTCGCCGGACGGTGGCGGAGTAGCGGGAGCCGACCGCCTCAACGAACGCGCGGGCGACGTCGAGCGCCATGCCGTTGGACAGCCGGGCGGTGACGGCGTCGATCAGCGGATCGTCGTCGGCGATCGGCTGCACCTCGACCAGCCGGGCAACCACCTGTGCAGTGCCGCCGGGGCCGTGGACGACCTCGCCCGGCCGCTCGGCCTCGAACATCTGGTTGACGAGCCCGGGCGGAAGTGTCCCGGCCGGCTCGCCGCTGCGGTTGAACGGTTGCGTGATCTCGAAGCTGCCGCCGAACTCGTCGGCAACCGCCTCGATATCGACCGGCCCGGCGAGACGCTGGGCGATCGCCTCCGCCTGGGCGGCGGCGAGCGCACGCTGCTGTGCCGCCCTCGCCCCGGCTTCGACCTCCTCGCGGACCTCGTCCAGGGTGAGCGTCTGCGGCGCCAGCACCTCGACCACGGTCGCGGCGAAGAAGTGGCCGGTGCCGGTTTCGACGACCCGGCTCAGCTCGCCGACCTCTAGGGTGAAGGCGGTGTCGAGAAGCTCGCTGGCGAAGGCGCCGATCTCTGCCTGATCGCCGCCGGGAACCGTGCCGTTGCGGGCCACCGCCGGCAGGTCGACGATGGCGATGCCGGCGGCTTCCGCCGCCTCCTCGATCGTATCGGCACCGGCTACGGCATCGGTGAAGTCGTTGAGGCGGTCGAACAGCACCTCGTCCGACCGTTCCTGGCGCAGCCGGACATCGATCTGGTCGCGGACCGCGTCGAGTTCCTGGCGCTCCTCCGGCCGCAGTTCGGTCAGGCGGAAGACGTGCCAGCCAAGCGGGCTTTCGAGGGCGCCTGTGACCCCGCCGACCTCGGCGAGGCCGAAGATCGCGTCGGTCAGGTTGGCGTCCAGGCTGTTGCGTTCGACCTCGCCGAAGTCGACGACGAAGAGGTCGGGGGCTGCCTCGGCAATCGCGGCTTCCAGGTTCTCAGCACCGGCCGCCGCTTGCGACACCGCCTGCGCCGTCGCTTCGTCATCGGCCAGCACCATTTCGACGAAGCGGCGTTCCGGTGTCGTGAAATCGGCCATGAACTGGTCGTAGTAGCCCGCGATCTCCTCGTCGGTGACGGGGATCTCAGCCGCGACGTCCGCCTGGCCCAGGGCGGCGTAGCGCACGTGGCGGTATTCCGGTGACCGGAAGCGCGCCGCGTTGTCGGCATGGAAGGCGACCAGGTCTTCCTCGCTCGGCGGTGTTTCGAGCGTGACCGCGTCGAACGGCAGGCGGATCACTTCCGCCACCCGCCGCTCGCCCTCGTGGCGGGCGATCGCCTCGACCGCGGCCGGCGACACCTCGACCGCGGCCATCAGACCCTGGCT
>CAYNIS010000554.1:0-2432 GCA_964397055.1 uncultured Rhodospirillaceae bacterium
CAGTGCAGCGCTGAAGGTCACCCCCAAGACCGTCTACAACGTGCTCGGCCGGGGTCGTTCCGCCGTCTCGGCTGTAAATGCTGGATCAAAATTCCCCAGAAGTGCTGGCGCAAATTTCCCCACCTGACGGGTTCGGGGATCAGCCGTTCAGGTGATTGGCGCCTCCGTTTTTGGGTGGCCGGCCGCGCCTTTTCTGGGGCGGCGGCGGTGTGATGGTGGCGTGTGATCGGGTGTGTTCCGGCATCAGATCAGCGTGGCTGCGCAGGCGGTAGCTGGCACCCTCGATCTGCACGACGACCGCGTGGTGCAGCAGCCGATCCAGCAGCGCGGTGGCGACGACGGGATCGCCGAAGACCTCGCCCCATTCGGCAAAGCCGCGGTTGGAGGTCAGGATCATCGCCCCTTTTTCGTAGCGTGCGTTGACGAGCTGGAAGAACAGGTTGGCGCCGCCGCTGGTGATGGGCAGGTAGCCGATCTCATCCACGATCGGCAGCGAGGACCGGGCGTAGATGCGGATCTTCTCCGGTAGGCGTCCTTCGCGTTCGGCCTGTGCCAGTGCATCGATGAGCTCGGCCGGGGTGCAGCGACAGACGCTGCGACCCGCCTTGACCGCGGCGACGCCGAGGGCGGTTGCGAGGTGGCTCTTGCCCGTGCCGGGCGGGCCGGGGAAGTGAAGCACCTCGGCGCGGTTGATGAACTCCAGCTGGGCCAGCGCCATGATCCGGTGCCGGTCCAGCGCGGGCTGGAACGAGACGTCGAAACTTTCCAGCGTCTTGATGGGCGTGAGCCGGGCCGTGCGCAGGCCGACGCCGACGCGACGTCCTTCGCGCAGGGTCAGCTCTTCTGCCAGCAGGGCGTCGATCGCCTCGATCGCGGTCATCTCGCCCTTTTCCAGCTGGCTGAGGACTTGGTCGAGCGTTTCGAGGGCGCGGGCCATGTGCAGGCTGACCAGGCTCTGGCGGATGCGTTCCGTGACCGGGATCATGGGCGCCCCTCCGGCTGGCTGGCCAACCTCTGGCCGACAGCCTCGTAGAAGGCCAGTGACCGGCGCAACACTGCGGTGTCCGCTGGAGATGGGACCTCGATAGCGGCACGGCGCGCGACTGGCACCGGCTTGCGATGGCTGGGATCGACACGCTTCTGGTTCTTGCCCTCGAGCACCGGATGGCAGGCAATCAATTCCCCATCCTCGAAGATACGCACCTCGGTCGGATGGTTCTGAACCTCGACGATCCGGCGCCGGGTCGTGTCCGGCACGCTGTATTGGTTGCCGCCAACGGCGACCATGCCCTCCTGGCTGATCCGGCGCTCCACGGTCAGGACCGCGTCATAGGGCCGGGCCGGGAGGGCCACGAGGCGCGGCTGCTCCTCGGCAAAATGCTCATCCACGATCCGCTGCGTGGTGGCATGGACCCGGGGATTGGCGATGGTCGTCCGCCATTCCTCGAACCGGGCGTTCAGATCGTCGAGGTCGCGGAAGCTGCGCCCAGGAAGAAGTCCTGCCGCACGTAGCGGAAGGGCCGCTCGACCTTGCCCTTGGTCTTGGCCCGATAGGGCTGGCAGGCGCGGGGCGCCGAGCCGTAATGCCCCAGCAGCGCCACGAGCGAGGCGTTGTAGGCCACGACCCCGGCGGCATCTTCGCCGATGACCGCGGTCTTCATGCGATCACAGAGCACCTCGGCACAGGCCCCGCCCATCGCATCGAAGGCCGCGATGTGGCAGCGCATCACCGTCTCCAGTGTCTGGTTCGGGCAGAACCGCCCCCGGAGCCAGCGGCTGTGCCCCAGCACCATGCTGAACGCCAGACCTTGCGGGTGACGCCGGGCTCGCAGGTGAACTCGACCTGGAACTCGGCAAAATCCACCTGCGCCTGCTGGCCGGCAGGCGTCTCGAAGCGCCGTTCGAACTGGCGCGGTGCGGCCGGGCGGATCAGCCGCAGATACTCCGTCAGCGTCGAATAGGCCCCCTCGAAGCCCATCACCTTGATCTCCCTGTGCAACCGCCGGGCAGAGAGACCCGGCCAAGCGGCCAGCCTGTCGACCAGGTAGGTGCGATATTCCTCAGCCAGGCGCTCTTCCGGCTCGCGTGGCCCGTAGACCGGCACCTCGAGCCCGCGCTCGAGGTATTTCCGCACTGTCTTGCGGTCGAGCCCGGTCTGCCGCGCGATCGCGCTGACGCCGAGGCCCTGCCGCTTCAATTCCAAGATCATCACGATCTCCCTCAGTTCCACCACCTGCGCGCCCTTCCATTGGCATCAGCAGGGGTAATTCTGCGCCGCCGATGGTCCGGGGGGCATGCCCCCCGGACCATCGGCACCAGCGCCAAACTGGGGAAATTTCATCCAGCGCTTCTGGGGAGATTACGTCCAGCACTCACAGGACCTTCGTGGATCATCTGACCGCTGCTTCATGAACAACTCGCGGAGAGCTGCT
>CAYNIS010000555.1:0-817 GCA_964397055.1 uncultured Rhodospirillaceae bacterium
GGAACGTCCGCTCCGCCGCGCGCAGATCGCCGCCGGCGAGCGCCATGTCGGCGTCGACCACGCCGACCAGCGTCAGCATCGGAAAGTGGTGCCCCTTGGCGACCATCTGGGTTCCGATGACGATGTCGATCTCGCCGCGCTCAATCTCGGCGATCAGGTCGCGCAGCGCCCCGGGATCGGTGGTCAGGTCGCTCGACAACACGGTCCGCCGGGCATCGGGGAACAAGTCGGCGACCTCCTCCTCGATGCGCTCGACACCCGGGCCGACCGCGATCGTCGAATCCTCCGCACCGCAGGCCGGGCAAACCCTCGGCAGGGGGGCCGTGTAGCCGCAATGGTGGCAGTGGACGCGGGCGGTCAGCCGATGTTCGACCACCCAGGCACTGCATTGGGGGCAGGAGAGGCGATGGCCGCAGGCCGAACACAGGGTCAGCGGCGCATAACCGCGGCGGTTCAGGAACAGCAGGGACTGCTCGCCGGCGGCCAGCGTCTCGCGCACCGCCTCGACCAGGGGCGGCGACAGCCAGCGATGGCGCCCGCGCTTTTCCTTGCGGAGATCGACCAGAACCACGGCCGGCAATCCGGCGGGCCCGTGACGTTCGGGCAGATGGGCGCGTCGATAGCGGCCGCGCCAGACATTGTTGAGGGTTTCGAGCGAGGGCGTGGCCGAGACCAGGACGATCGGGATCCCGGTCAGGTTGGCGCGGGCGATCGCCATGTCGCGGGCATGGTAGGTCGCGCCGTCCTCCTGCTTGAAGGCCTGGTCGTGCTCCTCGTCGACGACGATCAGGCCGAGATCGCGGAAGGGCAGGAACAG
>CAYNIS010000555.1:827-2422 GCA_964397055.1 uncultured Rhodospirillaceae bacterium
CGGCCGTGCACCGAACCGAGCCTCGAACCGCTCCAGGAACTGTGCGGTCAGGGCGATTTCCGGCAACAGCACCAGGGCCTGGCGCCCGCGCGCGATCACCCGCGCAATCGCCTCGAAATAGACCGCCGTCTTGCCCGATCCGGTGACGCCGTCGAGCAGGATCGGGTCGACCCGGGTGGCGTCGGTCATGATTTCCAGCGCGGCTGCCTGATCGGGGCTCAGGTTCGGGGCCGCATGAACGGGGTCGGGCTCCGGCGCTGCGGCCGCCCGCATCTCGACCGGGTCGAGGAGGCCGACGCCGGCGAGGCCGTGGATGACGCCGACGGAGCAGCCGGCCTCCGCCGCGATCTCCGTCGCGGGCCGCGGCAACGCATCGGTGGTGAGGTCGAGGACGCGGTGCCGGGCCGGGGTCAGGCGCAGGCCCTCCGGCACGGGAAGGTGGGAGCGGTGATAGCCGGTGTGGCTGCGCGGCGCTTCGGTCAGCCCCGCACGGTTCAGCGCCATGCGCATGACCTGCCCCGGCGGGGTCAGGGTATAGGCCGCGACCCAATCGATGAACCGCCGATGGACCGCCGGCATCGGCGGCGCGCCCAGGGCCTCCTCGATCGGCTTCAGGCGCTTGGGCTCGATCGCGGCCGCGTCGGCTTCCGCCCTGTCCCAGACGACGCCGATGACCGAGCGCCGGCCGAGCGGGACGACGACATAGCTGCCCGGTTCGACGGCGATCCCGTCTGGCACGGCGTAGTCGAAGGGCTGATCGAACGGGAAGGGCAGCAGGACCGGCACGCGCGGGGCGTGGGTCCGGTCCGGTGCTTGCGCATCGTCGAGAAGATCGGGGATGGGGGCGGCTCCCGTGCCAGCGCCGCTTTCGTTCCGGTCAGCCATCGCATAGAGTCGCGTCGTCTCAACGGCAGGGCGGGCCGCCAGCACCCATGCGCCGGCCCGTTCCGACCTTCAACCGGTTTCTCGAAGGGGAGATCCCCGACGTTGCGGATCACCAGCATGGCTGCCTCATCAAGGCCGCTCAAGGCCGCTTGCGACAGGGGGCCGACCCCTGATCCCGGATGCGCAGCGCCGGGGGGGCACGATGGCGCCGTCTGAGACGAGCCAGCGTCGCAAAGCCGGCATGCTGGCCGATGAAGAGGTCGCGGACTTCCTTCTGAAGAATCCGGATTTCCTGGAACGCCATCCGGAACTGATGGGCTCGCTGACGCCGCCCTCGCGGCGGGAAGCCGACGGGGCCTCGGTCGTCGATTTCCAGTCCTTCATGGTCCAGCGCCTGCAGGCCGAACAGACCCGAATGCGCGGCCAGCTCGACGACATTCTGGGCGTCGCGCGCACCAATCTGAGCCATCAGAGCCGCGTCCATGCCGCGGTTCTCGCCCTCCTCGACGCACGCGACTTCGAGACCCTGATCGAGGTCGTGGTCCATGATCTGGCCGCCCTGCTCGATGTCGATGTGGTGGCGCTGGTGATGGAGGCGGAGGTCGACGCCGGCGGGCTGCCGGAGCATGCCGGCGTTCACCGGTCCGGTGTCAGGCTGGTCGAACCGGGCAGCGTCGGCGCCCTGATGGGCGACGAGGAGATCGGCCTCG
>CAYNIS010000556.1:0-2414 GCA_964397055.1 uncultured Rhodospirillaceae bacterium
GCTGGCCGGGACGGAAGGGCTGAACAAGTCCGCCGTCGGGCGCACGCGGCTCGGCTGGGGTGAGGGCCTTGTCGGCGAGATCGCCCGGACGGCCGCGCCGCTGAGCCTCGTGGACGCGCGCAGTCATCCCAAATTCGCCTATCGCCCGGAGACCGGGGAGGACCCCTACGCCTCCTTCTGCGGGGTGCCGATCCTGCGCGGGCGCCAGGTGCGCGGGGTCTTGGTCGTCCAGGACGCCGAGCGGCGCGAGTTCTCCGAAGAGGAGATCGAAACCCTCCAGACCGTCGCCATGGTGATGGCCGAACTGATCGTCACCGGCGACCTGGTCGACGATGCCGAACTGCCGGCGGCCGGATCGACCGGCCTGGTGCCGAGCCGGATCGACGGCCTGGCCCTGAATGCCGGCATTGCGATCGGCCGTGCGGTCCGGCATCGCCGCCAGGTCGTGGTGCGCGAGATCGTGGCGGAGAACCCGGCCGCGGAGCTGCGCCGCCTGCATGTCGCCTGGAGCGAGATGCGCGCGGCGATCGACACCCTGGTCCAGAACACCCGGAAGACCGGGCACGCCGACAGCCACGACATCCTCGAAGCCTATCGCATGATCGCCGACGATCAGGGCTGGCTCGGGCGCATCCGCGGCTCGATCCTCCAGGGCCTGACCGCGGAGGCGGCGGTGACGCGCGCCCAGGCGGCGACCCGGGCCCGGCTCAGCCGGGCGCACGACCCCTACCTCCGGGAGCGGCTGAACGACCTCGACGACCTGTCCGACCGGCTGCTGCGCCACCTCGCTGGGAACACCATAGAGGCCGGCCAGGCGGCCCTGCCGGACGACATGATCGTCGTCGCCCGCGCGATCGGCCCGGCGCAGCTCCTCGACTACGACCGCACCCGGCTGCGCGGCCTGGTGCTGGAGGAAGGCTCGCCGTCGAGCCATGTCGCGATCGTTGCCCGCGCCCTCGACATCCCCGTCGTCGGGCGCTGTGCGGAGGCGCTGGAACGGATCGAACCGCTCGACCCGCTGGTCGTCGACGGCGATGCCGGGGTGGTCTACATCCGCCCGAACGAGGTCCTGGCCGGCGGGGCGGCCGATGCCGCCAGCCGGCGGGCGGCGGCCCGCCAGCGTCACCTCGCCGATGCCAGGAGCCCGTCGGTCTCTCTCGACGGGGTCGGGATCGACCTCCTGATCAATGCCGGCCTGACCCTCGACATGGCAGCACTGGAGGAGACCGGGGCCGCTGGCGTCGGCCTCTATCGGACGGAGGTGCCGTTCATGGTGTCGGACGCCTATCCGGATGTCGGCACCCAAACCAAGCTCTATCGCGACGTGCTGGAGGCGGCGGGCGCCCGCCCGGTGACCTTCCGCACCCTCGATATCGGCGGCGACAAGCGCCTCGGCTTCATGGACCCGGGCGACGAACCGAACCCGGCCCTCGGCTGGCGCGCGATCCGCATGGGCCTCGACCGGCCGGCGATGCTGCGCCGGCAGTTGCGCGCGTTGATCCAGGCCTCGGCCGGGCGCCCGCTCAACCTGATGTTCCCGCTGGTGACGGAGGTCGCGGAGTTCGACGCGGCCCGCCGCATCCTCGATCTGGAGCTTGCCCGCGCCGACGAAACCGGAGCCGCCCCGCCGTCCGGTCTCAAGGTCGGCGCGATGCTCGAGGTACCGGCCCTCCTGTTCCAGCTTCCGGCACTGTTCGCGACCGTCGACTTCGTGGCGATCGGATCGAACGACCTGATGCAGTACCTGTTCGCCGTCGACCGCGACCACCCGCATCTGGGCAACCGCTACGATCCCCTGTCGCCGCCGATGCTGTCGGCCCTGAAGGCGGTGAGCGATGCCGGTGACGCGGCCGGCGTCCCGGTCAGCCTGTGCGGGGAGATGGCGGGGCGCCCGATCGATGCGATGGCGCTGATCGGCCTCGGCCTCACCCGGCTGTCGATGGCACCGCGCAATGTCGGCCCGGTCAGGGCGATGATCCGATCCCTCGACGTATCGGCCACGCGTGCTTATCTCGGTAATCTAATGAATGCGCGGGACCATAGCGTGCGGGCCCGTCTGAGGGGATTTGCCCAGGATCGTTCGGTCGTTATCGAAGACGTTGCGACCGCTTGGTGAGGTTTGGTAGAGACGTGGGGCGTAACGGTATGCACGGTTCCGACAGAACCGCTGTGTGATGCCGCCGCCCGGCCCCGCGGCGGGGACCCGGCCGAAACGATCGACCTCCCAGGCACCATGGGTCCGGGAGGGGTGATCGGGTGTCAGGACGGGAGCAATCGGCGCGAGGCCCGGTGGCGGAATGGCCAGCCAGATTCGGAATCGCGGCCGGGCCAGGTCGCACCCGGTTCGGCCTTCGGCGCCCGCCAGGGAAGGCGCGGGAACAAGATGATGCAGGCATCCACCGGCAGGCTCGACT
>CAYNIS010000557.1:0-2410 GCA_964397055.1 uncultured Rhodospirillaceae bacterium
GGTTGAAATTCACCGACAGGGCGGAAACCCCGGGATTGTAGGCCGCGGCCTGGGGCTGGCGTGGATTGATCGCCGTCTCGGCGGCGAGCAGGCTGGCGTCGTAGAGAAGGCGTCCGGTGATCCCGGTCAGGCCGGCCCGGCGCAAATCCTCGGCGAGGTCGGCGAGGTCGGCGGTGTCCAGGAACGGGTCGCCGCCGCCCTGGAGAACCAGGTCTCCCTCCAGCACACCATCATTGATTGACCCATCAATCAAGACACGCGTCTTGAACCGGTGGTCAGGTCCGAGGGTGGCGAGGGCCAATACCGCCGTCGGCACCTTGGTGACCGATGCCGGGATGAACCCGACATGGGGCTG
Organism: uncultured Rhodospirillaceae bacterium; assembly: GCA_964397055.1. Classification (GTDB taxonomy): domain Bacteria; phylum Pseudomonadota; class Alphaproteobacteria; order CAYNIS01; family CAYNIS01; genus CAYNIS01. The sequence continues at coordinate 356 of CAYNIS010000557.1, forward strand.
ATGGCTTTCGATAATGTCGTTGGTGGCGGCGTCGAACAGGACGTAGCCAAGCTGCGCGACCGGGACCCGGTGCTCTGCCGCGATCTGTTCCGGATCGATCGGGATCGGGTTGCGCGGGATCGGGTCGGCCGGGTCAGCAACCGCCGCCCCGATCAGAAGTTGCGCGGTGATCAGCACCGACAGCAATACGCCCCGGGACAGCCGGACCATGACGCCCTCCAACCGCTCTCGGCGGGCCTCGGAACAGAGGCTGCCCAGGGTCAGCGCCGCAGAGCCTAACCGATTGATGCGTTGGGGAGAACCTGTGCGTGCGCGAAGCTGGGCCGGTGTGGCCGATCAGCCGAAGGCGGCAGCGGGACGGCGGCAGCGGCACCGGTGCGCATGGCGGCGATCCGCTGGACGAGGGCCGGCCGGGGTCGCGTCACCTCCCCCTGTTCGTAGGCGATGACCGTCAGGTCGCCGCGGACAGCTTCGAGAAGCTCCCCCGGTTCCAGCAGGAAAGACGGGTCGGCGGGCCGGCCAAGGTGCTCATGGCCGCGCTGGAAGGTCTCGTAGATCAAGAGCCCGCCATCGCCGACGGCCGCGACCAGCTGCGCGAACAGCGGCCGGAAGAGATAGTTGGTGACGACGATCGCCGCGAAGGTCCGGTGGCCGAACGGCCAGGGGGCGCCGACCTCGAGGTCGGCTTCCACGAGTTCGACGTTCGGGACGCCCATGAGGTCGGCGACCCCGTCGAGCACCCGATCGACCCCGACCACCGGGTGGCCGGCCTCTCGGAACAGCCGGAGATGGCGGCCCCGCCCGCAGGCGACGTCGAGCACGGGCCCGGTTCGGGGTGCCATGACCGCGAACCGGCGCACCCAGTCCGACGGCGGTCCGATCATCAGGTCGTTAACCATTCGCCGCGGCACCCTATATCGACACAATCAAACCCCGCGGTCGGCGGCCGTCACCTGACCGCGCCCGCGCCATTCGGGATCATGGACCATGATCAAGTACGACCTGAAGTGTTCGGCCGGGCACGGCTTCGACGCCTGGTTCCGCAATTCCGACAGCTTCGAAGAGCAGTCGGAAGCGGGGCAGATCGCCTGTCCGGTCTGCGGCGATACCAGCATTGCCAAGGCGCCGATGGCGCCGCGCATCGGTCGCGGCAAGCCGTCACCGGACTTGGTCCAGGCCCAGGCCGCAGCCCTCCTGCGCCAGCAACTGGTGGCCGCGCGACGCCATGTCGAGGCCGAATTCGACCATGTCGGCGAACGGTTCCCGGAGGAGGCGCGCAAGATCCACTACGGCGAGACGGAGGCCCGGGCCATCTACGGCGATGCCAGCGCGGAGGAGGCGACAGCCCTGGCCGACGAGGGGATCGAGATCGGCCGCATCCGGTGGGTCGAACTCAACGATGCTTGACTCATTCAACGATCATTGACCGGCCGATCAACCGTCCTTGATGGCGGTGACGATGTAGTTGACCCGCAAGTCCCGGGTCAGGCGGGCGATGCCGGTGAACGGGTTGAGCCAGATGCCGTCGGCGGCGATCACGCGCATGCCCCCGGCGCGCAGACCCGCCCCAAGCTCCGCCGGGGTCACGAACTTCCGCCAGTTGTGGGTGCCCGCCGGCAGAAGACGCAGGACGTATTCCGCGGCGACGATGCCGAGGGCGAAGCCGGCGGCCGTGCGATTCAACGTCGACAGGATGGCAAGGCCGCCCGGGCGCACGCGGCCCGCCACCAGCTTGAGGAATGCGGCAGGGTCCGTCGTGTGCTCGACCACTTCGAGCGCCAGGACGATGTCGTAGACGGCGGAAGTCTCCAGCACGGCCGCCGCGTCGCCCGCGCGGTAGTCGATCCCGAGCCCGGAGAGGGCGGCATGGCCGCGGGCGGCCGCGATCGCCCCGGTCGACCCGTCGACCCCGGTGACGTCGGCGCCGAGACGCGTCAGCGCCTCAGCCACCAGCCCTCCACCGCAGCCGATGTCGAGGACCCTCAGCCCGGCAAGCGGCCGCCGGGCTTCCGGATCGAGCCCGAACGCCCGGACCGCGGCGTCGCGGATGTGCCC
>CAYNIS010000558.1:0-2405 GCA_964397055.1 uncultured Rhodospirillaceae bacterium
GGGAAACCGCGCGTGCGATCGAGGCGGCGGGTGGCCGGGCGCTCGCCTGCCGGCACGACGTGGTCGAGGAGGAGGCGACGCGCCGGGCCGTGGCGCTGGCGGTCGATCGGTTCGGCACGCTCGACATCGCCGTCGCCAATGCCGGCATCGGTGTCGGTTCGCCGCTGTGGGACATGTCGCTGGAGGATTTCCGCCGCCAGAACGCCGTCAACATCGACGGGGTGTTCCTGACCGTGAAATACGCCAGCCTCGCCATGCGCACGGTGGGGCAGGGCTCGATCATCGTCATGTCGTCGGTCGCCGGCCTGCGCAGCGCCCCGGGGCTCGCCGCCTATTCCGCGACCAAGGGTGCCGTGCGTCTGTTTTCCCGCTCGGCGGCGGTCGAGTTCGCCCGGGCCGGCCTCGCCATCCGGGTCAACTCCATCCATCCCGGCATCATCGACACGGCGATCTGGGAGAAGGAGGCGATCGGCATGATGAGCCCGCGGGCGGCGGAGCAACTGGCGACCAACGGCCGGCTCGACCCGGCGAAGATGGCGGCGGCCCGGGTGCCGGGCGGGAAGGCCGGCCAGCCGGCGGATGTCGCCGCCACGGTGCTGTTCCTCGCGTCCGACGAGTCCCGCTATGTCAATGGCGCGGAACTCGTCGTCGACGGGGGCTTGAGTGCTTGATCTGGCGGTCGATCAGAACTTGAGCACGAGGCCGTGGCCGGTCTGACCGCGGATCGCCCCGTTGAAGCCGTTGTGGAAGCCGCGCGTATGGTTGCGGCGTGTCGAATAGCGGTTGCCGAAGGAGTGGCCCCGGAACGAATGGCCCCGGAACGAATGGCCCCGGAACGAATGGCTCCGGAAAGACCGGCCCCGGAACGACCGGCCGAACCGGTTGCCGCGGCTGGCGAGCCCGGGCTTCACGATCACCACCTAGCCCGGCGACTGGTAGGGCTTGAAGACAAAGCCGTTGGCGAGCTCGATCTTGAGATCCTCGTGGGTTTCGCCGCTCATCGCCGCAGCCGGGGATGACAGCGCCAAGGACAGGGCGATCATGACGCCGGTCGCGGCGGCGAGCATCGAAAGCGGCGGGCGCAGGGCGGAAACAGTCCGGGACAGGGTCTTCGCGGTCGGGGTCTGCAAAGCCATCGGTTGATCCTCTCGTCCAGTTCTCTTGGGGTGCCGGCGGGTCCTTCTGTCGGCCCGCCCGGCTTCGTTCCTGGTAGAGAAGATCGCGCCTCAAGCGCCCGGCATCCAATCGGGCGTATCTATCCAATCCATCGACATCACCGACAAGTCGATGATTTTAGGGAGTTTTTTGTAAGCCTGAAGGGATGCTCAGCGGTCGTTGCTCCTGGGCGCTCCGAACGGTTTGCCTTCCAGGGCCGCGATATCCGCCGGCAGCGGCACCTCCGCCGCCACCTTCTCATCGACGATCGGCGCCCCGTAATGCGTGGACAGCGGCACCACGCCCGCCCAGATCGGCAGGGCGCAGTCCTCCTCCTCATCCTTCGGCCCGCCGGTGCGGATCTTGGCGGACGCCTCGTCGATGGCGAGACGCAGCAGTTTCGTCGCCTTCAACTCGTGGTCCGTCACCTCGCGCATGCGCTCCCACTGCCCGGGCACGATGTTGTCGACGAACCAGGCGAACCGGCGCCGCATTTCGGCATAGTCGGTCACCTCCTCCGCCCGGCCGAACAGCATCGCCGCGCGGTAGTTGACCGAGCATTTGAGGCCGCTCCGCGCCAGCACCAGCCCGTCGATATGGCTGACCGTCAGGCAGATGTCGGTGCCGCCGGCCAGCGCCCTGAGCGTGCGGCTGGCCGAGGAGCCGTGGACATAGACATGGTCGCCGTCGCGCCAGTAGAGCGTCGGCAGCACGATCGGGCCGTCCTCGCTCACGAAGCCGACATGGCAGACCATGCCGGCATCGAGCACCGCGTCGAGGGTCGCCCGGTCGTAGTGGCCGCGGGTGTGAATCCGGCGCACGCGCACCCGGTCGGTCGGCGGCGGCACCGTCGCTGCGTCATCCATCAATGCGTCCCCTTTGCCTTGGTTGCCGGTCAGGCCGCCTGTTCCGTCGCCCGGGCGACCTGCACCAGGGTGCCGTGCACCGCGGTCGACTCGCCCATGTCGGTCTTCATGCCGGGATTGAGGACATTGACGTTGCCCTCGTCGCCGAGCGCCCAGCCGTTCTTCGGGCTGTAGGCGACACCGGCCGGCACCCCGTCGGAAATGCGGGCGATCATGGTCAGCGCCCCGGTTTCGCTGGCGACCCGGACCGGTTGGCCGGCGGCGATCCCGAAGCGCGCCGCGTCGGCGGGGTTGAGCGTCACCGACATCGGCCCGTGCAGTTCGCGGATGCGCGGGTCGTTGGCGTAGCTCGAGTTCATCTGCCAGGGCGAGGCGGGGTTGAGG
>CAYNIS010000559.1:0-2396 GCA_964397055.1 uncultured Rhodospirillaceae bacterium
CGCGGCGGAGCTGCACGAGCAGCTCGACCGGCCCGCCAAAGCGCTGGGGGTCTGGGCCAAAGCGGTCCGCCAGCTTCGCCAGGACCCGCGATGCATGCTCGCGCCGGGCGAGCAGGTGGCGCCGGGCATCGAGGCGGTGAAGGCCTGGGGCCATACCCCGGAGGACCGCGAGGGTGACCGCCGTCGACGCGATCGTCCCGGCGACGGGCAGAAGGGCGGTGGTGGTCAGGACGGTGCCCGCGTCGGCAAGGGCGAGGTGAAGGGGAAACCCGCCCGGAATCGCACCGACGATCCGCCCGGGGTCGACGTCCGCCGCCGTCGATGCGACCGCATGATGCGCAACCGTTCCCAGGACGAGGCCGATCATGGCTGCCACCGATACCGGCGGTGTCCATTTTCCGGGCAGGAGTCTGAGGGGGGCGATGACCACGACCATGGTCCCGAGCCCGAGGACGGCAGCCGCCGGATTGATCGCGGCCGGGCCCGCCTCCCCGGTGATCAGCGCCGCGAGGGTTGCGGCGTCGCCGACCCCGAGCAGGGGCGGGACCTGGGACATGACGATCAGCAGGATCAGGCCGTTGATGAAGCCGGCGGCAACCGGGTACGGGATGAACTTCACAAGATTGCCGAAACGGGCGGCACCGATGGCAATCTGAATGGCACCGGCCAGCATGACGCTCAGAAAGGTGACCGCGACCAAGAGCGGCGCGGCGTCCTCCGCCTCGATCCCGGCGCTGGCCAGCGGGCCGTCCATCAGGGTCGCGATCAGGCCGGCGTGGACCGCCGCGAGCGCCGGTTTCGGCTGCGACAGGTGAACCTTGCCGCCGACGAGCAGGCCGGCCAGGGCGCCCACCACGATCGAGCTCGCGAAGGCGGCGAGGATGCCGGCGGCGAGGTAGTCCGGCCCCAACGGCTGAAACAGGATGATGCCGCAGGCAAGCGGCGAGGGCAGCGACAACACGGCCCCGGTTGCGCCGCCGATGACATCGCCCATCCACGCCGGCCTGGTCGAGGTCGCTGGAGCGCTGTTGGAGGAAGCGGTCGCGGGCGCGGTCACGATCGAGGGGGTCCGTCAGGGTCGCACGGGCGGGGTTGGTGCCGGCAGGATTTGCCGGAAGTCTAGAGTGTTTTCCAGCCGGACTGAACCAGTCTGGCGGTTCGGAATACACTCAAACTATTGAACTGAGGCGCAAATCGCCGTCGCGGACTGATGAAGTCCGCGTCCGATTTGCGCTGGCCAAACCGCCCGGCCGAGCCAAAAGAAAGACCCTGCCGGAGGTTCCGGCAGGGTTCGTCGATCACGACCAAGTCAGATAAGGAGAGAGATCACACAGCGGACCGGGGGAGAGAGACCCCGAAAGCCACGAAACGTGACCCGCTGCGCATCGCTCTAAGGTAAGCAACCGCTGTGCCAGCGGAAAGTGCCGAAAACCGGAAAATTTGTTCCGATTTGCGGCCCTCTCCCAGGCAAGGTGCCCAAAAAATCACCACTGGTGACGAAGATAGAACGAGATGCCGGTGTTGTTCGTGTCCTTACGGGCAAACGTGTTGAACACCTCAAGGCCGACGGTGACGTCCTCGCTCGGGAACCAATTGGCTGCGAAGATGGCGTCGAACGCTTCGCGGTCCTCACCGGCGACGTCGTCGTTGGTGAACCAGGGGCGGATGTCATAGACGAAGTCGCCGCCGGCAACGAATTCAAGATCGTTCCAGCCGTAGGCACCACGGACGCCGGTACGCCAGTCGCCGAGATAGGTGATCAACTCGTCGACCGACTGGCCGTTGCTTTCCGTGAATTCCTTTTGCCGGTCGCGGGCGAAGACGACGCCGGTCTGGCCGGTCAGCAGGAAATCACCGACGAAGTCGCCGTAGGAAACGTTGGCACCGGCCGAGATACGGCGGGTGGACGAGTTGCCGGTGATCGGTGCTGTGCCGCTGATCGCGCGTTCGGTCTTGCCGTCAAGCAGGGTGTAGCCGACGTTGGCGTCGACGACGAGCTTGTCGTCCAACGCCGAGAACGCGGCATATGGCACGAAGCCCACACCCTCGTTCTGGAGGGTGCCGTCGTTGAAGTCGGTGTCGAGATCGGTCCGCTCGAAGCTGATCGCGAGCCCGGTCACGAAGTTGTCCAGCGGGCGGAAGTCAACGCCGGCAATCGCCGTGAAGACGCCGCCGTCGTACTCGGCGAAGTCCTGATCACCGTCGAGGAAGTTGTTGCCCACGGTGAACCATACGGCCGGATTGATTTCGCGGCGGCCGACATGATCGCCGGCGGCGAGACCGGTCATCCCGCCGCCCGGGGTGAAGGCGGTTATCGCCGAGGTGTCACCATCAACGCCGCTGCTCTGTTGTTGGCGGCCGCCCCGGAGCGCCGACCCGATAATGCCGCGAACGCG
>CAYNIS010000560.1:0-2396 GCA_964397055.1 uncultured Rhodospirillaceae bacterium
GGGTTCGAGGTGCGGCGCGCCCTGCCCTCGCCCAAGCGCCAGCTGGTCGGGCCGTTCATCTTCTTCGACCAGATGGGGCCGGCGGAATTCCTGACCGGGCAGGGCATCGACGTGCGCCCGCACCCGCATATCGGGCTCGCCACCCTCACCTATCTCTACAAGGGTGAGTTCCAGCACCGTGACAGCCTGGGCACCGACCAGATGATCTACCCCGGTGAGGTCAACTGGATGATCGCCGGCAACGGCGTGACCCATTCCGAGCGGACCTCCGCCCAGACACGCTCCGGGCCGAGCCCGCTCTACGGCATCCAGACCTGGGTCGCCCTGCCGGAGAGCCATGAGGAGATCGACGCCGGGTTCGAGCACCATGGCAGCGATGCGCTGCCCTTCATCGAGGGCGAGGGCAAGGAACTGCGGCTGATCATCGGCCGCGCCTTCGGGGAGACGGCCCCCACGCGGACCTTTACCGACATGTTCTACATCGACGCGGTGCTCGCCGCCGGGGCGAAGCTGCCGATGCCGGAGGATCATGAGGATCGCGGCCTCTACGTGGTCGACGGGTCGATCGAGATCGCCGGCCAGGCCTACGACGCCGGGCAGATGATGGTGTTCCGGCCCGGCGACGCGATCACGGTCAGCGCCGGGGCCGCCGGTGCACGGCTGATGTTGCTCGGCGGGGAGACGCTCGGCGGGCCGCGCTACATCTGGTGGAACTTCGTCGCCTCCTCGAAAGAGAAGATCGAGGCCGCGAAGGAGGCGTGGGCGGCCGGCGACTGGGCCCATGGCCGCTTCAGCCTGCCGCCCGGCGACGCGCAGGAGTTCATCCCGCTGCCGGAGAAGTAGGCGCCGGGATCGCGGCCGCGCCCGCAATCAAGCGTAGGGTCTGGAACAGGCGCGCTCGACCATGAAGAGCATATCCTGGCCATAGAACATGTCGCCGTCGACGAAATAGGTCGGGGAGCCGAAGATCTCGCGGCGGATCGCCTCCGCCGTGTTCTCCTCATGGATCGCCTGGACCTCGGGGCTCAGCGCCTTTTCCAACAGCGGGGCGGCGTCGATGCCGACCGACGCCGCGAGGGCGGTCACCGTCGCCGGGTCGTTGACGTCGGCATCGTCGACCCAGTGGCCCTTCAGCAGCGCCCCCGCCAGCGCGTCGACATCCGCGCCGGCGGCGATCGCCGCGATCAGGAGCCCGTTGGACGGCGCCATGTTCGCCCCGTTCTCGTCATGGGTCGACGGGCGGGCGGCCATCATCGGGATGCCGCGTTCCTCCGCCCAGCGGCGCATATGGCGACCGAAGAAGTAGGAGAGGTGGGCAGGTGTGCGCGTGCGGAAGTTGGGCACGCTGACCCCGTCGAGCACCCGGCGCAGGTCGACCGGGCGATGCTCGACCGTCCGGCCGGTCGCGCTTGCCACGCGCAGGAGTTCGGCATGGCCGAGATAGGCATAGGCCGAATGGGCGGAATACCAGTATTCGATCACGGCCATGGCGGCGTCTCCTGTTAGGCGGCGAGCGCCTGGGTCAGATCGGCGATCAGGTCGGACGGATCCTCGAGCCCGATCGAAACCCGCACGGTGCCGTCGGTGATGCCGATCTTGGCTCGCCCCTCCGGATCGATGCGCCGGTGCGTGGTGGTCGCCGGGTGGGTCGCCAGGCTCTTGGCATCGCCCAGGTTGTTGGAGATCTTGACCAGCCGCAGGTGGTTCAGGAAGCGGAACGCCGCGTTCTTGCCGCCGTCGAGGTCGAAGGCGAAGATCGACCCGCCGAGCTTCATCTGCCGGCGCGCCAGATCGTGTTGCGGGTGGCTTTCCAGGTCCGGGTGGCGCGCATGGCTGACCCCGGCCAGCCGTTCCACCGCCGCCGCCACCTTGTGCGCCGCCGTCGACATGGCGGTCACGCGCAGCTCCAGCGTTTCCAGGCCCTTCAGCATGACCCAGGCGTTGAACGGGCTCATCGCCGGGCCGGTGTGGCGCAGGAACGGCTGGACCTGCTTCGCGACCTCCTTCGAACAGAGGATCGCCCCGCCCAGGGTCCGGCCCTGGCCGTCGATGTGCTTGGTCGCGGAATAGGTGACGACGTCCGCCCCGAACGCCATCGGCTTCTGCAGGACCGGTGTCGCGAAGGCATTGTCGACGACGACCTTGGCCCCGGCATCGTGGGCCAGGACCGACACCGCCTCCAGGTCCACCAGTTCCAGGGTCGGGTTCGACGGGCTTTCGAGGAAGACCAGGGTCGCCGGGCTGCGCAGCGCGTCGGCCCACTGGTCGAGGTCGGCACCATCGACCAGCACGGTCTCGATCCCCCAGCGCGGCAGGATCTCGGTCACGATGTAGTAGCAGGAGCCGAACAGCGCGCGGGAGGCGACGACCCGGTCGCCGGCCTTGAGCTGGCTCGC
>CAYNIS010000561.1:0-2385 GCA_964397055.1 uncultured Rhodospirillaceae bacterium
AGGACCGGGATGTGAACCTGGGCGGCGTTCGGGGCGGCGATCATGACGTGCCCCCGCGCGGCATCCGCAGACCGACCTTGGACGACTTCGCCCGCGCGCGGGCGGTCGCCTTGCGCGCGTCAAGGGCGGTCGGGTCCCAGATCTGGAAGGTCCTGCCCTGGCCGACGAAGGCCGCCTGGTCGGAGATGCCCGCGGTCTCCGCCAGGTCCGGCGGCAGGATCATGCGGCCATCCTTGTCGATGGTGACGGCGTGGACCGAGGCGAAGGCGTTCATGACGAGGTCGGCGCGCTCTTCGGCAAGCTGGTCGAGATCGTCGAGGCTGTCGGCCATCTGTTCCAGGCGGGCCTCCGGCCAGCCCTCGATGGCGCCCTCCTCGGTGAATGACTGGAACAGCATCACCGTCTGGGTCGGCCCGCCGCCCAACACCGTCCGGAACGACGCCGGGACGCTGACGCGACCCTTGCCATCGACCTTGTTGACGAATGTTGAAACGAATAGACGCAAGACCCTGGCCCCCGCGACCGCCCCGGCCCGCCACTGCCTCCCAGCGGCGGCGCCTCCCCTTGGCTTGCCGGCGTGGTGGCGCCGGTCCGGCCTGGTTCAGGATGGGATCAGGTGGGTTATGATCCCGTTTCCATGGGTATTCGTGGGATATCATGGGGCCCAAGTAGGGTCAATGACGAAACCCAGAAAATTCAAATACTCACACGGCACTCTTACAGCGTTCTTTATATGTTCTAGTTGTAGACACTTTGGCGACCGGAATCTCGCAGAACTCAGCTAGTTGTCGGTCAAGAGTTGGACTCGGACGTTAACCAATTCCGACTGGAGAAACGGCTTCCTGCCACAGGTGCCGGCCATGGGACGGCATGGGTGTTCCATGGGCTGCAGAGGGGCGAGCCCGGGCACCAACAAAGAACCGCCCGGCCAGGACCGGGCGGCTCGCTTCCTCACGGAACTCAGATGTTGATTGGGAAGGTGCGGGTCAGATGCCGGCGAAGTCGGCCGGATCGAAAACCGGCTCGTCATCGTCGATGTAGACCGGGGCCACGGCAGCCCGGGCGATGGCCGCCGGGCTGATCTCGTGGAACCCGGCCGGATGCGCCACCAGGATGCCTGCCGGCGGTGCGTCTCCCAGCATGGAGACGAGGGCGTCGGCGCGCACCATCACGGCCGCATGGGTCTCCTCGTCGCGCGCCTTCGCAGCCAGATCGGTGACGGCCAGAAGCGTGCCGATCGGATCGCTTCCGGCGCCGAACCGCAGGCTGGCAACGGCCCGGGCGAGCAGGTCGGTCTTCACACTTGGGACGGTTGCGGGTTCCATGATCACAGTCCCCTCAGTTCAGCTTTGAGGTCTCGGCGCGCAGTTTCGATCTTCTTCGCCATGCCACTGCCCTTGGACGGGGCCATGGCGCTCATGGCGAACCGGGCCACCGGGCCGACGAGCGGCGTCGACAGCACGGTTTGGAGCTTTTCGGTCGTTTCGTCGTTGACGTTCGGTTCGTCGCGGATCGCCTCGAACCCGGCCTTGGTGGCGCGGGACATCAACTGACCGCGCTCACGCGGGCTCATCTCGTGAGAGCTTGGCTTGCCGGCGCCCTCCTGGACGATGCGGTCCAGGTTCTCCAGCGTCTCCGGAGAAAGCTGGTCGCGGATCGACGCTTCGCTGGCGACCTCGGTCAGGCCGGCATCATGGGCCTCTTCGGCGATCTTCAGGACCTCCGGGGAGGCCACCATGATCTTCATCATTTCGGCCATGTGCGGTTTGGACATCTCTTCGCGGATGTCCGGCTGCGTCGACGCGCGGGCGACGTCGAACAGCAGGCCGGGGTTCTTCGCGACGATGGAAAGGTCGCGCTGGTCCTCCTGGCTGATGTCATCCGTCATCGTGCGCTGGCCGGCTGCGTCGGCCAGGGCCTTCAAGGACGCGGTCGCCGCGGCCGTGTACTCGATGAACATCTCCGCCGACGCTTGGCGGTCGACAGTGCCTTCCACCAAGAGCCGTGCCTGTTTTTCAGCCGCAACCGTGTTCTCGACCGAATCGGCGAGCTTCGACATGATCCGGTCCACTGTTTTGGGGATTTTGTGCGCGGATCGCGGCAGAAGCGCACTGGGCTGTGTAATGCCGGGTAATGCCGGGCAAATGCCTTCCAAGAGGTTGACGGGCCGGGGGCAATCGCGCGCTCAGGCGGCGGCCCGGGGCCAGGCCGCCATCAGCCTGATGCGCCGCCAGCAGAACGGCCCGTCGCCAGACGGTCTGTAAGCCGGGTTCTGTCCCCATCCGTGGATGGGGGATGGCCATTCCTCTGGGACGTCCGTTACCGGACGCCTCGCGCGACCAACCCGGGTGGCGACGCGGAAAGGCGTCTCGGACGGCGAGCCGC
>CAYNIS010000562.1:0-2382 GCA_964397055.1 uncultured Rhodospirillaceae bacterium
GATCTCATCCAATCGAATCGCACCGTTGCTGGTATCGAGGCGGTGGTCGCCGGCCGCCCGGTGAGCGGCATCGATGCCGCCTCCCGCGGGGTGATCGAGCGCGCCGGCTATGCAGAGAACATCCTGCACCGCACCGGCCACGGCATGGGCCTCGCCGGGCACGAATTCCCGGAGAACATGGCGTTCAACCACCGCGCCCTGATCAAGGACGAGGTCTATTCGGTGGAACCCGGCATCTATCTTCCGGGTGTCGGCGGCTTCCGGCTCGACGACACGGTGGTGGTCGGCGAGGACGGCCCGATCGTCCTGACGCCGAGCCCCAAAGATATCGATCACCACATCATCGCCTGACCACCGGCACGGAAGATGCCGAGGCTCGCCGCCAACCTCTCGATGCTGTTCCAGGAGCATGACCTGCTCGACCGATTCGACGCGGCGGCCCGGGTCGGCTTCCGGGGGGTCGAGGTCCTGTTCCCCTATGACCGCCCGGCCGGGGAGATCGCCCGTGCGGTGCGGGATTCCGGGGTGGAGATGGTGCTCATCAACACCCCGCCGGGGGACTGGGCGGCCGGCGAACGAGGCCTGGCCGGCCTGCCGGGGCGGGAGGCGGCGTTTCGGGAGGCGTTCGCCCGGGCAGTGGAAACGGCGCGTCAGCTAGATGCCGGGCGCATACATGTCATGTCGGGAGTGGCCGCCGAAGACGCGTCGGTCGCCGACTGCCGGAATGTCCTGGTCGGCAATCTGACATGGGCGGCGGCCGAAGCTGAAAGGGTCGGCCTGCAACTGACGGTCGAGCCGCTTAACCAGGATGATGTTCCGGGCTATTTGCTTAAAACTCAACGGGATGCGCTCGACATCCTGGATCGGATCGGGCACCCCGCCGTCGGCCTGCAGTTCGACTGCTACCACTGCCAGATGGTCGAAGGGCGATTAACCAAGTGGATAGATGCGGCGATCGAACGGATCCGCCATGTCCAGATTGCAGGTGTGCCGGATCGCCGCGAACCGGACAGCGGCGAAGTCCACTACCCGTTCCTGCTTGACCGCCTGGATCGACTCGGCTATCGGGGTTGGGTCTCGGCCGAGTATCGACCGGCAGGTAGAACGCTGGACGGGTTGGGATGGGCTGTTCGGTATGGCATTCGGACGCAGGGTAACTGACCCCCTACCGGGACAGCCCCCTGCGGACCACCTCAATTGTTCAGCACTTCTTAATCAACGAGGAAGCGCTCGGAAACTCGGGAGGTAAGCCATGGTTCTGGTCGTTGCAGCCCTGACCCTGATCACGGTCGGACTGGCACTCCCGGTCGTCCTGAGGGACGACGGGAGCAAGCCGGTCGCCGTGTGCGAGAAGCGCCGGCAGGAGCGGTTCATCCGCCGGGGTGGCCGCGGTTGACCCGACGGGGAGGTGCGGCGCCAGGGTCCTCCCGGCGCCGACGAACGATCCTCCTCACAGCTGCCACTTGATCGGTTCCTGGACCCAGCGATAGGCGGTGCCCTGGGCTGCCGCATAGCCGATGCCCGGGAACGGCAGGTGATAGGTCAGAAGCCGGACGCGGTCGGTCGCCGCCTCCTCCATGATCCGGCGACGTGCCGCCGACGCAGCCTCGCCATCCATGTCGAAGCCGAAGCGCCAGTCCGGGTGGTTGAAGAACACCCAGTGGTTTGCGAGATCGCTGGTCACGATCAGTTGCTCGTCGCCGTCCGCGATGCGCACGGCCGTGTGACCCGGCGTGTGGCCTGACGCGTCGACGGCCGTCAGCCCGCGGGTTATCTCCGCCCCGGCTTGGAACTGCTCGATTCGATCGCGGACCGCGAACAGCTTGGCCTGGACCCCGCGGATCATGCCCTGCATCGCCTCCGGCACCTGGCTGGCGCGATCCTCATCCCCGAAGTACGCCCATTCCGCTTCGTTGATGAGAATTCGGGCGTTCGGGAAGGCCGGCGTGCCGTCAGCGTCGGTGAGGCCGGAGACGTGATCGGGATGGGCATGCGTGATCACGATCGTCCCGATCTGGTCGGGGGAGATACCGGCGGCGTCGAGATTGCGCAGGAGGCGACCCCCGGTCGGCTGTCCGGTCGAAATGCCGGTATCCATCAGGACCACATCCCGGCCGGTGTCGACCAGGGTCAGGTTCATCTGGGCGGTGATCAGGTCGGTGTCCTGGCGCTGATCGTCGAGAAGCTGGACGAAGCGGTCCTGGGGTGCTTCCGGCGCCACCCTCTGGCGGGGCAGGGACAGGGTGCCGTCCGACAGCACGGTGACGGTGAACCCGCCGACGGTTGTCCGATAGAAGCCGGGCATCTGGTTCGGCGCCGTGCGCGGGTCGGCGCGGCCGTCCGCCAGGGTCGGCAGCGGGGCAAGGCCGGCGACGGCCCCTC
>CAYNIS010000563.1:0-2376 GCA_964397055.1 uncultured Rhodospirillaceae bacterium
GCAGCTTGCAGATGAAGACGTCGATGATCTTGAGCTCGGGCTCGTCCATGCCGCCGTAGAGATGGTTCAGGAACATCTCCTTGGTCAGGGTCGTGCCCTTGCGCAGGGAAAGCAGTTCCAGGATGCCGTATTCCTTGCCGGTCAGGTGCAGCGGGCTCTTGTCAACCTCGACCGTGCGCGTGTCGAGGTTGACCGACAGGCGCCCGGTCTGGATGACGCTCTGCGCATGGCCCTTGGACCGACGGATGATCGCGTGGATGCGCGCGATCAGTTCCCGCTTGTCGAACGGCTTGGTCAGATAGTCGTCGGCGCCGATGCCGAGGCCCTTGATCTTGTTGTCCATGTCGGAAAGGCCCGACAGGATCAGGATCGGGGTCTCGATCCGGGCACTGCGCAGTCGGCGCAGCACCTCATAGCCATCGATGTCCGGCAGGACCACGTCCAGGATGATCAGGTCGTAGTCGTAGATCTTTGCGATCTCCAACCCGTCCTCGCCCATGTCCGTCAGGTCAACGACGAAGCCCTCTGACTTCAGCATCAGCTCGACGGTTTTCGCCGTACTGGTGTCGTCTTCCACAAGCAGCACACGCATGGCGCCAGGCTCCTTTCTGCCTTCGTCCGCGTTGTCGCTTGCCCGGGTTCGCGGATCTCCAGACCCGCCCCGATTTAAGCTTTGCGGATCGTACCCCAAAAACGCGACATGGTTAACACCCCAGGCAAACCGCTCTCTCAAGCGGCCTCTATGCGAAGTACCTTGTTAAAGTTAACGTCTGCTTACCCTGGTGTGTTCGGCACCGATCGGTCGAAAGCGCACCCGCGGCGTCGGGGACACGGGTCATGGGCAAATCCGGGACGGGGAACGGGCCGCATGCGGCGACTGGCGGAACGGGTCATCGATGAAATCGACGGGCTGGCGGCGGAACGCTATTTCGGCCGGGTCAATGCCGTGCTCGGCATGCTGGTGGAGGTCGCGGGTGTCGCCCAGCGGCTGACCGTCGGGGGGCGCTGTTCGGTGATCGCGCGCGACCACCGGCGGGTGCCGTGCGAGGTGGTTGGCTTCCGCGGCGGATCGGCCCTTTTGATGCCGTTCGGCAGCCTCGACGGGATCGGCATCGGCTGCCGGGCGGAGGTGGCGGAAGCCCAGCCGGCGGTGTTTCCTTCCGAAGCGTGGCTCGGCCGCGTCATCAACGCGCTCGGCGAACCGGTCGACGGCAAGGGGCCGCTGGCCACCGGCCGCCACGCCATCCCGATCCGCAACAGCCCGCCGCCGGCGCATTCCCGCCAGCGCCTGGGAGCCAAGCTCGACCTCGGCGTGCGCGCCATCAACACCTTCCTCACCTGCTGTTCGGGCCAGCGCATGGGCATCTTCGCCGGGTCCGGTGTCGGCAAGTCGGTCCTGTTGTCGATGCTCGCCCGCTACACCACGGCCGAGATCTCGGTGATCGGGCTGGTCGGCGAGCGCGGTCGGGAGGTGCAGGAGTTCCTGGAGGACATTTTGGGGCCGGAGGGACTCGCACGGTCGGTCGTGGTCGTCGCCACATCCGACGAGTCGCCGCTGATGCGCCGCCAGGCCGCTTACATGACCCTGTCGGTCGCCGAGCACTTCCGCGATTCGGGTGCCGATGTCCTGTGCCTGATCGACAGCGTCACACGGTTCGCGATGGCCCAGCGGGAGATCGGCCTGTCCGCGGGCGAGCCGCCGACCAGCAAGGGCTATCCGCCGACGACCTTCGCCGAACTCGCACGTCTTCTCGAACGGGCCGGCCCCGGGCCGGCCGGCACCGGGACGATCACCGGCCTGTTCTCGGTCCTGGTCGAGGGCGACGACCATAACGAGCCGATCGCCGATGCCGTGCGCGGCATCCTCGACGGCCACATCGTGCTCGAACGCCAGATTGCCGAGCGCGGCCGCTATCCGGCGATCAACATGCTGCGGTCGGTCTCGCGCTCCATGCCCGGCTGCAACACCGAGGATCAGAACCAGCTGGTGCGCACCGCCCGGCGGCTGATGTCGACCTACGAGGACATGGCGGAACTGATTCGCCTCGGCGCCTATCGCGCCGGCACCGATCCCGATGTCGACGAGGCGATCCGGCTCTACCCCGACCTCAACGGGTTTCTGAGCCAGCGGCAGGAAGAGCACACGAGCCTCGACGAGGGCTATCAGATGCTCGCCCAACTCCTTGCCGGCAGTACCATTGATGCGGCCGCATGACCGATCTCGGCGCCCTGATCCGGCTTCGCAAGTTCGAGCTGGACGAGCGCCAGCGCGAGCTCGCCGAGCTGCAGGACCGGGCCGACGCCGTGGCCGCCGAACGTCAGGCCTTGGCGGAGCGGGTGGCGGCCGAGGAGCGGGAAGCGGCGGAGAACCCCGAG
>CAYNIS010000564.1:0-2356 GCA_964397055.1 uncultured Rhodospirillaceae bacterium
CCGGAGAACGAGCCCGGCTCCTCGATCATGCCGGGCAAGGTCAACCCGACCCAGTCGGAAGCGCTGACCATGGTCGCCGCCCAGGTCATGGGCAACCACACGACCGTCAGCGTCGCCGGCTCGAACGGGCATTTCGAGCTCAACGTCTTCAAGCCGGTGATCATCTTCAACGTCCTGCAGTCGATCCGCCTGATCGCCGACGGCGCGCGCAGCTTCACCGACAACTGCGTGGTCGGGATCGAGCCGAACTCCGAGCGAATCGACAAGCTGATGCGCGAGAGCCTGATGCTGGTGACCGCGCTCAACCCGCATATCGGCTACGACAACGCCGCCAAGGTGGCGAAGAAGGCCCATGCGGAGGGCACGACGCTGGAGGCGGCGGCGATCGATCTCGGCCTGCTCACGTCCGAGCAGTTCGCGCAGTGGGTCCGCCCCGAATCGATGGTCGGCCCGCGCCAGTAGCACCCGCGCGCACCCCCCGTCCCGGCGATGGCGCTGGTCAAGCGGTCGGTCACCATCGCCGGGCATCGCACGTCCATCGGCCTCGAGCCCGAGTTCTGGCAGTGGCTGGATCGGCTCGCGGCCGAACGCGGTGTTCCCCTTGCAAGCCTGGTTGCCCGGATCGACCAGGAAAGGCACGGGCCGCTGGCCAGCGCGCTTCGGGTCTTCGTCGTCACCGAACTTTCGCGCCGCATTCCCGTTAGCTGACCAGGGTCATAGGTCGGAACGTCGCATGGTTAAGCATGTCGTTAACCAATGGCCGTGCAATGAGGTATATTAGCGAGTAATGGGAAACGCGCTATGAGAGCGCGCCCCAACGTCCTTCGGGAGGATGGTCATGTCGGCGAAA
Organism: uncultured Rhodospirillaceae bacterium; assembly: GCA_964397055.1. Classification (GTDB taxonomy): domain Bacteria; phylum Pseudomonadota; class Alphaproteobacteria; order CAYNIS01; family CAYNIS01; genus CAYNIS01. The sequence goes on from CAYNIS010000564.1 coordinate 851, forward strand.
CCGAGCGGCCTGGCGGAAGCGCCCAACGCCATTGACCGGGCGTTTGCAATGATCAACCTAGTCGTCTGTGCCGACGGCCAGGTCACCAAAGCCCCCATCGATCTGTTCAAGCGCACCGTCGCGGCGCTGGAAGACCGGGACCTGATCGCGGCCACGGGTTATGCGCTGCTGAACGGGGCCTATCGCGCGGACAGCGCCCAGATCGGCCGCGCACGGCGCCACCAGCGGGCCGACTTCGACCGCTCGATGACCGCCGGCGCCCGGCTGCTCGATCTTCACGAGCAGGGCCGCCTCGCCCGGCTCGACCGCGCGGCCTGCCAGCGTCATCTGGCCGACTGTGCGGAGCTGTGTGCCGCCGCGCGCTGCCTGCTCGACGATGCGCCGGGATTGCAGTCGGTGTTCCAGGTCCTGGCCGATCGCTGCCGCCGGGCAACCGAACGCACCGGTGGCGGTCAGCGCGCCACAGGAAAGCTCTCCGGCGCCAAGCAGGGGGCGGGCGAGGCCCCGGCGAATGTCGTGGAACTCACGCCCACCATCACCTGACAGCCGGCCCGCCCCGGGGCCTGACCCTCAGGCCCCCTCGCTGATCTGGGTCAGCCGGGTGATTTCCGGCTTGCCGTCCATGTAGTCGCCCATCTTCCGCCCAAGCTCCTTGAAGTGCGGGGCGGCGCGGTGGGCTTCGACGGCTTCCTGGTTCTCGTAGCGCTCGATGAACCAGTAGACGGTCGGCTCGTCCCCCTTGTGCAGCTGATAGAGCTTGCAGCCGGGCTCGTTCTTGTTGACCGCGGCAACGAGTTCCTTGGCCACGGCCTCGAAATCGGCCTGGGAGCCGTCCTTGATGGTCAGTTTTGCGATGGTTGCGAGCATTGCGCGTCCTCCCTCTTCGTTTCGCATTGACGAGGGGAGACCATAGAGCGCTTCGACGGCGACGGGAATTCGCCTCTTCGACCGATCAATTGGTGGTGGGGGGAACCGCTTCGCCCTGGGCCGCCGCCTGTTCGGCCCCGCCCGGTCCGTCATCCCGATCCGGTCCGTCATCCGCATCAGGGCCGTCGTCCCCATCCGGGGCGATCCCCGCCGCGGTCTCCGGCGCGGGCACGACGTCGATCAGCCACTGGTCGTTCCAGTATTCGACCTTCGCGATGTAGTGGCCGGGCTTACGGGCCTCCATCACCCGCCGGTACTGGCCGATCACCGGCTTCTGGACCGCCAGGAGCTGCTGGTTGCGGGTCTGGCGGTGGGGGTCGTCGGTCAGGAAGAAGGCCGCGGCGATCGCAACCCCGATGGTGCCCGCCATGAACAGCGCGATTGATGCAAAGAAGGGCACCAGCCCCTGGCGAAGGTAGGGTCGGATCGGCGGGCCGGGGTGTGCGGGGCGTAGCGTCGGGCCGGGTCGGCGGACCGCGGCAGGGCGGGCAAGCTGGGCAAGACCTGCGAGCCGAAGCGCGAAACACCCAACGGGTCCGACTCGCGAGCTCACCGGCGGGGCCACTTCAGTGGCCCGGC
>CAYNIS010000565.1:0-2351 GCA_964397055.1 uncultured Rhodospirillaceae bacterium
CCGCCTCGACGGCCAGCGCGGCCTGGCGATCACCGATCGGGCGGAAGCCCGGCGCCAGCGCATCGGCCAGGTGGTTGGACAGCCCTTCGCTGACCAGGCGGCAGGCATCGAGGCCGAGCGCCCGGACGGGCTCGGGCGGACGATGCGGCTCAGCGGGCTCGCCGGCTTGCCGACCGACAACCGGCCCACCGGTCAGGCGCAGTACCTGTTCGTCAACGGCCGGCCGGTGCGCGACCGCATGCTGGCCGGTCTGCTGCGCGCGGCCTATGGCGACACCATCCCACGCGACCGCCACCCGGCCTGCGTCCTGTTCCTCGACCTCGACCCGGAAGCGGTCGACGTCAATGTCCACCCGGCCAAGGCGGAGGTGCGCTTCCGCGATGGCGACGCCGTGCGCGGGCTGGTGATCGGCGCCATCAAGCACGCCCTGGCGGACGCGGGGCATCGAACCGGCCGCATCCTCGCCGGCCCGGCCAGCGGCAGCTTCACGGCCGGGCACGCCGGCTTCGCGCCCGCCTATCCCTCGGCGGGCCGGATCGCCCTCGGCCTTGCCGCCCAGGCCCCGGTCGGAAGCCACGTCCTCGGCGTTTCCGATCGCAGCCAATCGGGCTTCGAGGCCGCGATGGCGCCGGCGGCCCGGGCCGCGGACCCAGCGCCGCAGGCGGAGGAGGCGGGCCACCCCCTCGGTGCGGCGGTAGCACAGCTCCATGCCACCTATATCGTCGCCCAGACCGCCGATGGCGTGATCCTGGTCGACCAGCACGCCGCCCACGAGCGCATCGTCTATGAGCGACTGAAGGCTGCCCTTGGCAATGGCGGCATCCCGCGCCAGGGTCTCCTGATCCCGGAGGTGGTGGAACTGCCGGCCGCCGCGGCGGAGGCCCTCGACCGACATGCCGATATGTTGAGATCCCTGGGGCTGGAGGTCGAAGGCTTCGGGCCCGGTGCCGTGGTCGTGCGCGCAACCCCGGCCCTCCTCGGCGACACCGACATCGCGGGCCTGGTCCGCGACCTGGCCGAACAGGTGCTCGACCGGGATGACGCAACGCCGCTGACCGAGCGCCTTTGGGCGGTCGCCGCGACCATGGCCTGCCACGGCTCGGTCCGGGCCGGCCGGCGCCTCAACCCGGCGGAGATGAATGCGCTCCTGCGCCAGATGGAGGCGACACCAGACGCCGGCACCTGCAATCACGGCCGGCCGACCTGGGTCCGCCTCGACCTCAAGGATGTCGAGCGGCTGTTCCAGCGCCGCTGATGGCTCTTGAGACGGTGGCGCTCTCCCTGGCACCGTTCTTGCTGAAAACCGGCCACGCAACTGATCGGGAATGACGGTTCAGGGAGGACCCACGCGATGCTGACGCGGGCGATTACGCAGGAAGAGATCGACACCTATGCGCGCGACGGCATCGTCTGCCTGCGCGGGCTTTTCGACGCCGACTGGGTCGAGACGATGCGCGGAGCGGCTGAGGAGTGCATGTCCTCTCCCCCCACGCCGCTCACCCAGGAAATCGCCGAGATGAAGGCGAAGGACGGGCGCTTCTTTTTCGACACCTATGTCTGGCTGCGCAACCAGACCTGCCGGCAGTTCGTGTTCGAAAGCCCGGCGGCGGAAATCGTCGGCCGCATCATGCAGTCGACCAAGTCGAACATCTTCTTCGACCAATGGCTGATCAAGGAACCGGGCACCGACGTGCCGACGCCCTGGCACCATGACATGCCGTACTGGCCGGTCCTGGGCGATCACATCTGCACGCTCTGGCTCGCCCTCGATCACGTCACCGGGGAGAGCGGTGCGGTCCAGTACATCAAGGGCTCCCATCGCTGGGGCCAGCGCTACAAGCCCAACTCCTTCTCGGGCAAGACCTCCTTCACGGAGAACCTGCCGCCGGTCCCGGATATCGAGGCGGAGCGCGACAAGCACGACATCGTCTCGTTCGAACTGGAACCCGGCGACTGCACCGTGCACCACGGGCTTCTGGTGCACTATGCGCCCGGCAACCGGCGCACCGACACGCGCCGGCGCGCCTTCGTCACCCGTTGGGTCGGCGACGACTCCTACTTCTACCCGCATGACGGCATCCAGCTGATGCCGCCGCTGCCGGACATTCCCAAGGACGGCCCGCTCGACAGCGATCTGTGGCCAGTGATCTGGCGACGGGGGGAGGCGGCCTGAACCGGGTCCCGCGGGAAGCGCATCGCGGGGTCGCGACTAGTGTGATGATCGAGAAGGTCGATCGCTCTATCCGCAAGTTGGGTGCGACCTTCTCGATCTGAATCACACTAACAACCCATTGAATCTAGGCCGTGTGGACGAATTGAACCAAGATGAAACCGATGGCGAGCGCGGTGAG
>CAYNIS010000566.1:0-2325 GCA_964397055.1 uncultured Rhodospirillaceae bacterium
CATCGTGATCGGCGGTGCGGCGGGGGCGTTCCCGCCGATGATCGGCCGGGCCGCGGTGACCGGCGACGTCTCCCTCGCCTCGATCAGCCTGTTCCTTCTGATCTTCTTCTGGACGCCGCCGCATTTCTGGGCGCTGTCGCTCTACGCCAGCCGCGACTACGAACGCGCCGGCGTGCCGATGCTCTCGGTTGTCGCGGGAGCGGCCGAGACCAAGCGCCACATCCTCGGCTACGCCCTGATCCTGGTGCCCTTCGCCCTCGCCCCTAGTTTCTTTGGGGTGACTGGTCCTGCCTATCTCGCCGTTGCCGGCGTCCTGTCGGCACTCTTTGTCGGGCAGGCGGTCCGGGTCCTGCGCGAGCGGGAGGGCTATCGGGCCGCGAAGCAGATGTTCGGCTTTTCGATCCTCTACCTTTTCCTCCTGTTCGCCATGATCATGATCGACGCGCAGGGAACCGTCTCATGAGCCAAAGCGAACCGACCGTACCGACCGTCGCCGAATCGCCCGCGGAGATCGCGGCGGAGGAACAGCGCCTCAAGCGGCGCGGCTACCGCAACTACGCGATCCTGGCGGCCCTGGTGGCCTGGGTCGTGGTCATCTACTTCGTCTCGATCATCCGGATGAGTGGAGCCTGAGTGAAGATGAACCAGCCGAACGACATAGCTGCCAAGAACCGACGGGTTGCCGGCGCCTGCTTCAGCGTCGTCGCGTGCATGGTCGCGTTGAGCTTCGCTGCGGTACCCCTCTACGAGCTGTTCTGCCGGGTGACCGGCTACGGCGGCACGACCCAGGTGTCGGAGGAGTTCTCCGACACCATCCTCGAGCGGACCATGACCATCCGCTTCGACAGCGCCACCCATACCGACCTGCCCTGGGCGTTCGGACCGGCCGTGCGGGAGATCGACGTCAAGATCGGCGAGCCCGGCATCATCGCCTACCGTGCCCGCAACGACGGGCCACGCCCGACCGTCGGCACGGCGGTCTACAACGTGACCCCGGCCAAGGCCGGCATCTACTTCCACAAGGTCCAGTGCTTCTGCTTCGACGAGCAGACCCTGGTGCCCGGCCAGGCGATTGACTTCCCGGTCTACTTCTATGTCGACCCGACAATCGTCGACGACCCGGGCATGGATGACGTGACCACCATTACGCTGTCCTATACCTTCTTCCGCGCGCAATCGGACGCCCTTGCCGAGGCTGCCGAGATCGCGAACGAGACCGAGACCGTCGCCAACTGACGGCACGCCGACCGCACGTTGCAAGATCAAGCGTTGAGGAGACCGAGGAACGATGGCTGAGCAGACGCAGATCGTCATGGAAGGCGGCCCGCACCAGCCCTACCACCTGGTCGAGCCCAGCCCGTGGCCGATCTTGGGGGCGTTCGCCGCCGGTGCTGCGGCTGTCGGCATGGTCTTCTTCATGCACTACGGCACGACGTGGCTGCTTGTCCTCGGCCTGCTCGGCGTTGCGACGGTCATGGCCGCGTGGTGGCGCGACGTCATCAAGGAGTCGGTCGAGGAGAAGGCGCATTCGCCGATCGTCAAGATCGGCCTGCGCTACGGCATGATGCTGTTCATCTGCTCGGAGGTGATGTTCTTCGTCGCCTTCTTCTGGGCGTTCTTCAACGCGGCCCTGTTCCCGCGGGAACTGGTCGACGGCAACTACGCCCTCTATGTGCCAGGGCTGAGCCACGGCGCGTGGCCGCCGATCAACATCGAAACCGTCGATCCGTTCAACCTGCCGTTCCTGATGACCCTGATCCTGCTGCTTTCGGGCACCACGGTGACCTGGGCACACCACGCCCTGATCGACGGGCACCAGAAGGACGCCGAACAAGCGCTCGGCCTCAGCGTCCTCCTCGGCGTCCTGTTCCTCGGCGTGCAGGTCTACGAATACAGCCACGCCCATTTCGGCTTCACCGACGGCATCTATCCGTCGACCTTCTTCATGGCGACCGGCTTCCACGGCTTCCATGTGTTCGTCGGCACCGCCTTCCTGGCGGTTTGCTGGTGGCGCACGGCGAAGGGCCACTTCTCCCCGGAAAGCCATTTCGGGTTCGAAGCGGCCGCCTGGTACTGGCATTTCGTCGACGTCGTCTGGCTGTTCCTGTTCGTCGCCGTCTACTGGTGGGGCGCCGGCACCGGCGGCGGCCACTGAGCCGCCTCCCCCGTTACCGAAACCGGGGCCCTGTCGAGGTCCGATGATCACGCTCGCCGGCCGGCGCTTCGCGCCGCAGCCCCTCGCCACGCTTATCACGATCGTCAGCCTCGCCATCCTGGTGAGCCTCGGCAGCTGGCAGCTGCGGCGCCTCGACTGGAAGGTCGACC
>CAYNIS010000567.1:0-2312 GCA_964397055.1 uncultured Rhodospirillaceae bacterium
GGTGCGTTGCCCGCCGGGCTTCTGGGCCCGCGCGGGCTTCCAGGTGCCTAATCGGCGGCGAGGGCCGCCTGGCCGGCCTCCGCGCGGACCCAGACCTTGGTGTCGTGGAACACCGCCCCGCCGAGCGGCGGCCCCGGGTCGGCGGAGGTCAGGGCGTTGATGCCGAGGCCCTCCTCGAACGCCGCGTTGCGCCACAACCCCTCGACCACCACGACCGCCCGCTGCTGGCCCTCGACCGCGGCGGCGTGAACGACGACGCTGGCGCGCGCATTGCCCAGACGCACCCGGCCCCCCTCCTCCAGGCCCAGTTCCGCCATGTCCTCCGGCGCCATGAGCGCGGTCGGCCGCGCCTCCCGCTCATTGCTCGAAGGCGTCTCGTTGAAGGAGGAGTTGAGGAAGGACCGGGAGGGGGCCGTGATCAGGCGGAAGGGATGGTCGCCATCGGCCTGATCGGTGATCTGCCAGTGGTCCGGCAGGACCGGCATGCCGGCATGGTTGGGGCCGATCTTCGACCAGTCGGCCTTGAAGTGGAACTTGCCGTCGGGATGGTCGAAACCGTCGAGGAAGTGTTCGGTCTCGAACGCGCGGACAATGTCGTGGCCGCCCTTGGCATGAACCGCGTCCGCGCCCGGCATGCCGGAATCCTTGAGCGCGCGGTCGACGATCTCCCACGCGGTCATGCGGAAGCCCGGATGTCGGTCCGCACAGCCCAGGCGTTCGGCAAGTTCGGAAATGACCCAATGGTTCTCCCGCGTCTCGCCCGGCGGGTCGACGATGCGCCGGGCGGTCTGGATCATGGTGTGGCCGCCGGCGACATAGACGTCGTCATGTTCCATCACCGTCGTGGCCGGGATCAAGATGTCGGCCATCGATGCGGTTTCGGTCATGAACTGCTCGTGCACCGCGACGAACAGGTCGGGCCGCGCGAAGCCCTGGTGGACCTTCACGCTTTCCGGTGCCACCACCATCGGGTTGGTGTTCTGGGTGAAGATCGCGGTGATCGGCGGCCCGCCGGCGAGGTCGCGCGCCTCCCCCATCAGGGCGGCCCCGATGCGCGACATGTCGATGACGCGGGTCGACAGATCCTTCAGATCCTCGCCCATGATGAAGTCGCGCGACAGGCCGAAGCCGCCCGCCTGGGAATAGAGGGCACCGCCGCCCCGATGCTGCCAGGCGCCGGTGACGGTCGGCAGGGAGACGACCGCGTGCATCTGGACCGCCCCGTTGCGCGAGCGGGCGAAGCCGTAGCCGGCGCGGATGTAGCTCCGGCGGGTCTCCCCGTAGAGGCGGGCGAAGCCCACGATGTCGTCGACCGGGATGCCGGTGATCGCCGAGGCCCAGGCCGGGTCCCGGTTTTCGACATGGGCCTCCAGCGCTGCCGCGTCGTCGGCGTAGCGCGCCATGTAGGCGCGGTCGGCGTAGCCCTCCTTGAACAGGACATGCATGACGGCGACCGCGAGGGCGCCATCGGTGCCGGGCCGGGGGGCCAGATGGATGTCGGCGACGTCGGCGGTCGCGGTCTTGTAGGGGTCGATGACGACCAGCTGTGCCCCGCGGTTCTTCCGGGCGCGGGTGACGTGGGTCATGACATTGACCTGGGTATGCACCGGGTTCATGCCCCAGATCACGATCAGGTCGGCCTCCGCCATCTCGCGCGCATCGACGCCGCGCTTCTGGCCGACGCCGGCGGTCCAGCCGCTGTCCGGCAGCGACGTGCACAGGGTATTGAGCTGGCGGGAGTAGCGCATGGCGTGGCGCAAGCGGTGGATGCCGTCGCGCTGAACGTAGCCCATGGTGCCGGCGTAGTAGTACGGCCACACCGTCTCCGACCCGTAGCGGTCGGCAGCCTTGATCAGGTTGTTCGCGATCTCGTCGAGGGCCGCCTCCCAGCTGATCTCGCGATACGCCGACAGCCCCGTGCCGCGGTCGCCGACGCGCTGCAGCGGGGTAAGGAGCCGGCCCGGATTGTTCTGCCGTTCGGCATAGCGGGAGACCTTCTGGCAGATGACACCGGCGGTGTAGTTGTTGCGGCGCGACCCGCGCACCCGGCCGATCCGGTGGCCGTCCAGGACTTCGACCTCGAGCGCGCAGGCGCTGGGGCAATCATGCGGGCAGACGGAGGGCATCCAGTCGAGAGGCGGCATGGCAGGGTCGTCCTTATGCCCGCTTGTGTCGGCGGGCGCTCGGGGGTTCGTTCGTAGCCCTTAAGCCTACGCAACTCTCGGAAAATTGCCATGGCACTTGCGACCGGCACGACACCCCCGGAAACCGGCGCGCCCCAGCTGGTCGGCGTGCTCAACGTCACCCCGGAC
>CAYNIS010000568.1:0-2300 GCA_964397055.1 uncultured Rhodospirillaceae bacterium
CATCCTGGTCTGGATCGCCGAGCAAAACGCCGTTCCGGTCATCCCACCCCAGCCGCGGCGGTCGCCGTGGCGGTGTGCGGCTGCATGACCGGCGGAGCCGGCACTGCGCGGGCGGATGCGATCTCACCCATGGCCGGACGCATCGGTGCCGGGGGCGGGCCCATCTGGGAGGCCGGCTCGGCGGCTGCCGGGCGCGGGCGGAATGCCACGGTGTTGGCGAAGCCGCCGCCGGTCGTCCCCGGATGACGCTGGTCGGTCGGCGGCTGCTCCTCCGCGGCCTCCGCGTCCATGCCGGTCGCGACCACGGAGATGCGGATGCGCCCCTCCATGTTCTGGTCGATCGCGGTGCCGAAGAAGACATGCGCGTCGCCTTCGCTGTCCGCTTCGGACCGGATGCGGCTGACCGCCTCGTCGATCTCGAACAGCGCCATGTCCGGCCCGCCGGTGACGTTGATGAGGATCGCCTTGGCACCCTTCAGCGAGATGTCGTCCAGGAGCGGGTTGGAGATCGCCTCCTCTGCCGCCTTGATCGCGCGGCCGTCGCCGTCGCCCTCCCCGGTGCCCATCATCGCCTTGCCCATCTCGCTCATGACCGTGCGGATGTCGGCGAAGTCGAGGTTGATCTGGCCCGGCACGGTGATCAGGTCGGTCACGCCGCGGACACCGGAATGGAGCACGTCATCCGCCATCTTGAACGCGTCGGCGAAGGTTGTCTTCTCGTTGGCGATCCGGAACAGGTTCTGGTTGGGGATGATGATCAGCGTGTCGACATACTGATGGAGCTCGCTGATCCCCGCCTCGGCGAGGCGCATCCGCTTGGCACCCTCGAAGAGGAACGGCCGGGTGACGACGCCGACGGTCAGGATGCCGGACTCGCGGGCGGCCCGGGCGATCACCGGCGCCGCTCCCGTGCCGGTGCCGCCGCCCATGCCGGCGGTCACGAACACCATGTTGGAGCCGTCGAGGTAGCGCATCATGTCGCCGAGCGACTCTTCCGCCGCCTGGCGGCCGATCTCCGGCTTCGCGCCTGCGCCGAGGCCCTGGGTCACGGTCGAGCCGAGTTGCAGGCGGCGCTCGGCAAGGCTGCCGCGCAATGCCTGCGCGTCGGTGTTGGCGACGACGAACTCGACGCCCTCGAGGTTCGACCGGATCATGTTGTTGACGGCATTGCCGCCGGCACCCCCGACGCCGACGACGGTGATGCGCGGCTCCTGATCATGCAGGGTCTCGTCGACGATCCTCATGTTAGCCATCTCGGTCCACTCCCTTAACTTCTTGCCCTGGTTGCCCTGAAAATTCCTTGATCCTCACCCGATCGGCCGGTTTCCGGCCCAGCTTCTGCATCCGCCCGTCACCCCCCGTTCTGGGACGAATGTCACCCCCGCTTCCTTGTCTCCGGGGATGACTGGATGCAGTTTTCCTCACCCGCTACCGCTTTACAGGTTCTCCCGGATCCAGCTGCCGACGCGTGCCAGGAAACCCTCCGACTGGTGGGCCATGGGCATCGGTGCCGGCAGCGGTTCGTTGTAGGCGAGCGCGTAGGTCACCAGCCCCGCGGCGGTCGCGAATTGCGGGCCCGCGTGATCACCGGAAAGCCCACCGAGGCGGATCGGCCGGCCAAGCCGGACCTGTTTCTCCAGCACCCGGTGGGCCAGCTCGCGCAGGCACGGCATCTGACTGGCGCCGCCGGTCAGGACCACGCGGCGGCCGGCCTCCTCGAAAACGCCGGCGTCTTCCAGGCGTCCGCGCACCAGTTCGAACGTCTCCTCCAGCCGGGGCTGGATGATCGAACCCAGGAAGCTGCGCGGCACGCTGGTGGTGGACGGCGGGTCGGTCTCGCCCAGTTCCCTGACGTCGACGGTCTCGTCCGCCTCCGCGTGGGCCGCGATCGCGATGCCGTGCAGGGTCTTGATGCGCTCCGCATCGGCGACACCCGTCGACAACCCATGGGCGATGTCGTTGGTCACATGTGCCCCGCCGATCCGCACGCTGTCCAGATGGATCAGGCGCTGGTCGCGGAACACCGCGATGTCGGTCGAACCGGCACCGAGGTCGATGACGATCGCCCCCAGATCCATCTCGTCCTCGACCAGGCAGGCGATGCCGGCGGCATAGGCCGACGCGCAGAGCCGGTCGACGTCGAGGTAGCGTTGGGCGCAGCAGCTTTCGAGGTTGCGCGCCTGGAGACTGTCGACGGCGACCGCGTGAAGTTCGACGCTCAGGCTCTGGCTTGCCATGCCGCGCGGATCCGTGACCGGCATGCCGCCGTTGACCCGAAATCCGATGGGCAGGGCGTGGAT
>CAYNIS010000569.1:0-2300 GCA_964397055.1 uncultured Rhodospirillaceae bacterium
GCGGCCCTCGCCGGCATGACGGCATCCCTGGTCGGCCGGCTGGGTGACCGGGTCGCCGCGGTCGCCGCCGCCAAGGTCATCGCAGTCGTCCTGATCATGCCGGTGCTGGCGCGGCTGACCGATCTTTCCGGTGCCGCCGACGTCGACGTCCGGCTCTGGCTGGTGAGCCCGAGCGGCTGGCTGATCGAGGCGCTGGACGCCCTCGCGGCCGGGCGGGCCATGGCGGCCCTCGGCTTCGGGGGCGGCGGCGTCGGCCTTGCGCTGACGGCGGCGGTTCTGCTGCCGCGCGTGGTTGCCGCGGCGCGCGGGATCCCGGACTAGGTCATGGCCGAACGCACCCTTCATCATCACTGGCTGTCGGCCGATTGCCGCTTCATCCGCCTGGTCCTGGCGGAGAAGCATCTGGAAGCGACCCTGAAGCTGGAGAAGATCTGGGACGCCGATCCGGAGTTCCTGGCGCTCAGCCCGGGCGGGGAGGTGCCGCTTCTGCGCGATGCCGACGGTGTCGTCCTGACCGATGCCCTGGTCATCGCCGAATACCTGGACGAGGTCTATCACCACGTTCCCCTGATCGGATCGGAGCCGTTGCAGCGGGCGGAAACACGCCGGCTGGTGCGCTGGTTCGCGACCCGCTTCCAGCGGGAGGTCACCGATCTCCTGGTCGGCGAGAAGGTGATGAAGCGGCTGAAGCGCCAGGGCGGCCCGACGGCGACCGCGGTGCGCACCGGGCTCGCCAACATCCACCCGCATCTCGACTATGTCGCCTACCTCGCCGAACACCGCCGCTGGCTCGCCGGGGATCATCTGTCGCTGGCGGACCTCGCGGCGGCTGCCCATCTCTCCACCATCGACTACCTGGGTGACGTGCCTTGGCAAGAGCACCCGGGTGCCGGCGAGTGGTACGCCCGGGTCAAGTCACGGCCGTCCTTCCGGCCCCTGCTTGCCGATCTGGTGCCGGGCATTCAGCCGCCCAGCCATTACCGCGACCTGGATTTCTGAGCCGTCCCAAAGGGAGCCAAGAAAATGCATTCCGGCACCCTGGCGCTCCTTCTGGCGCTCCTCGCCGCCCCCGCAACCGGGCTCGCGCAGACCGGCGGCGCCGCCCCGGATACGGCCGGCCCGGCCCCAACCCGGGTCGAACTGGTCCTGACCGCCGAGGAGGCGGTGACCAGCCGCACGGTCCGGGTCGAGGCACGGGCCAGGGTCGCCCGCAGCCGCACCCGCATTGACGAGGCGCGGACTCTTTCGATCGCCGGCACGCGGCTCTACCTGCCCGGCGACTGGCGGGTCACCGGCCTTCAGCACCTGATGGAAGGGCCGCCCGACGGTTTCTGGCTGGTCGACCTGGCGGCCCGCGTCGACCAGCGCCACCTGGTCGCGCTGGAGCAGCCGCCGCGCGGGACGCCGCCGCCCGGTGTCAGAGTCGAGATCGCGGCGATCGATGCACGACCGAGCGACCGGGAGATCGCCGCGGCGCGCACCGTCGTGCGTCGCCGGCTCTATCGCGAAGCCGAGGAGGAGCGCGTGGAGCTGTCGCGGGCCAGCAACAATCGGCCGGTGCGCATCGTCTCCATCGAGATTGCCGAAAGTGGCCTGCCGGAGCCGACAGAGGCCGTGACGGCGGCCGAGACGCTGGTCCTGAAGCCGCTGGTGATCACGGCCACCGCCACCGTCCTGATCGAGATCGAGCCGCCATGACCGGCGACGCGCAAAGGCGCCTGTTCTGTTTCGGCCTGGGCTACAGCGCGCTCAGGCTGGCGCGGCGTCTGGCCGGCGCGGGGTGGGCGGTGACCGGTACGGTCCGCAGCGCGGAGAAGGCGGCGGGTCTTGAGGCGTCGGATCTGCTGGCCGCCGGCGTTGCCGTCGTCACCTTCGGCGACGATCGGGCGCTCGGTGACGTGTCCGCGCTCATGGCCGCCGATGCCGTTCTGGTCTCCATCCCGCCGGACGAGGCCGGCACCGATCCGGCCTTCCGGCTCCATGGCGAGGATCTGGCGGCGTCGGGCCGCCTCAGCTGGCTCGGCTACCTGTCCACGACCGGTGTGTACGGCGACCATCAGGGGGCATGGGTCGACGAAACGGCGGAGACGCGGCCGTCGAGCCCGCGCAGCGAACGCCGGCTGTCGGCGGAGCGGGCTTGGCTCGGCCTGACGTCCCGTGGTGTCCCGACCCATGTCTTCCGTCTTTCCGGCATCTACGGACCGGGGCGCAGTGCCATCGAAAGCCTGCGGGCGGGGACCGCCCGGCGGGTGGTCAAGCCCGGCCAGGTGTTCAGCCGCATCCATGCCGACGACATTGCG
>CAYNIS010000570.1:0-2296 GCA_964397055.1 uncultured Rhodospirillaceae bacterium
CAGGGGCCACGACGCTCAGCCCGGCGGCTCGGGGGGCGGGTCTGGTGTGATCGCCGGCGGGGCCTTCAGCACGCGCAGTCGTCGGATGCGGCGCGGGTCGGCGTCCAGAATCTCGAACTCCAGCCCGGACGGGTGCTTCAGAAGCTCGCCGCGGGCGGGGACCCGTCCGGCCAGGGCGAACACCAGGCCGCCGAGCGTGTCGATGTCGTCGCGCTCATCATCCTCCACGACCGGTCCGACGCGGGCCTCGAACACCTCGATGTCGACCCGCGCATCGGCCAGGATCGACCCGTCCGGGCGGTCGATCAGTGCTGCCGGCTGGCTGCGGTCGTGCTCGTCCTCGATCTCGCCGACGATCCCCTCGACCAGATCCTCGATGGTCAGGAGGCCGTCGATGCCGCCGTACTCGTCGACCACCACCGCCATCTGCTGGCGCCGTTTGCGCAACTCCAGCAGCAACTCGAGAACCCGCATGGACGGTGCCACATAGGCGACCTCCCGCACCATTTTCTCGAGATCGAAGGCTGTGTCCCGGGCGATCGCCCCCATGACGTCCTTCATGTGGACGATGCCGATCACGTCATCGAGCGTTTCCCGGTAGACCGGCAAGCGGCTGTGCGCGGTCTCCGCCATGACCTCGAGCAGGTCCTTGAACTCCGTGCGGCACTCGATCGCGATGATGTCGGCGCGCGGCACCATGACATCGACCACGGTCAGGTCGCGCACCATCCGGATGTTCTGGATCAGGGCCCGCTCGTGCGCGGCATTGGCGGCATCGTCGGCGTCGCTCGCCGGGCTGCCGTTACGGCGCTCGGTGCTGTCGCGCTCGCCGTTGGCCTTGCGGAACAGCCGGGACAGCCAGCCCTTGCCGCGGATGCCGTCTTTCGGATCGGCCTGAGGGGCGGATAGGGATTGCTCGGGATCGGCCGTATCGGCGCTGGTCATGTCGAGCCTTCGCGAGGGTCTGGAAGGGCGGCGTCGCTGTAGGGGTCGGCAATGCCGAGCCGGGCCAGGGTGCGGACCTCGATCCCCTCCATCGCGTCGGCTTCCATGTCCTCCTCATGGTCGTAGCCGAGGAGGTGCAGCATGCCGTGGACGATCAGATGGGCGGCGTGATCCTGAAGCGAACGGCCACCGGCGGCAGCTTCCCGCGCGACCGTCTCGTAAGCGATGACGAGATCGCCGAGGGCGACCGGCATATCCGGGACGAGGGGTGTTTCCGGGTCGTCGAGGGACGCGAAGGACAGCACGTTGGTCGGCCGGTCGACACCGCGGTAATCGCGGTTGAGGAGATGAACCCGTCGGTCGTCGCTGAACGTGACGCCGAGTTCGACCGCGGTCCAGGCCAGGTGGCGCAGCGTGTCGTCGTCGTCATCGGGGGCTTCACGGCGCAACTGGGCCAGCGTCTCGGCAATGCAATCCCGGGTCAGACGCTGGAGATCGAGCCCGCTCTCCCTCCAGGCGGCCGCTTCGACGGCGACGGTGATGTCCAGCCCCGGCAAATCCGGTCGCGGATCGGGGTCCTCGCCAGCACTCGCATCGGCAACCGCCTCGCTGCCGTCGCCCGACTCACCGTTGGGGCTCGCATCTCCGGGCGGGATCATCGGGCCGCCCCCTTGGCCGGCGGCGACGCGCTTGCGGCCCGGCGCTCGTAGGCCCGGACGATCCGGCTGACCAACGGGTGGCGGACCACGTCGACATCCTCGAACGAGAGGATCGCGACACCCTTGACGCCGTTCAGGGTCTGCACCGCCTCGGCAAGGCCGGAGGGAACCGAACTTGGCAGGTCGATCTGGCTCAAGTCCCCGGTGACAACCATGCGGCTGTTCTCACCCAGTCGGGTCAGCGCCATCTTCATCTGGACCGGGGTCGTGTTCTGCGCCTCATCGAGGATCACGAAGGCATTGGTCAACGTGCGCCCGCGCATGAAGGCGAGCGGTGCCACCTCGATCTGGCCCTGTGCGAGCCGTTTCACAACCTGTTCCGCCGGCAACATGTCGTAGAGCGCGTCGTAGATGGGGCGCAGATAGGGGTCGACCTTCTCCCGCAGGTCTCCCGGAAGGAAGCCCAGCCGTTCGCCCGCCTCGACCGCCGGGCGGGACAGGATCAACCGATCGACCTTCCCCGACAGCAGCATGGCCACTGCCTCGGCCACCGCCAGATAGGTCTTGCCGGTGCCCGCGGGCCCGAGGCCGAAGACAAGCTCATGCGTTTCGATCGCCTCCAGGTAACGCGCCTGGTTGCGCGTGCGCGGGACGATCACGCGCCGCTTGGTACGCACCTGCGGCCCGGGCGC
>CAYNIS010000571.1:0-2288 GCA_964397055.1 uncultured Rhodospirillaceae bacterium
TTCCGCCACCTGGTCGGCCGGCAACAATTCGTCGAGCAGCGGGTCGTCGAGGCCGCTGCAGGTCGCCCCCTCTTCCGGCAGGTCCTCCCGTCCCGCCTTGTGGAGCAGGACCAGGCGGTCGTTGAACAGGTCGTAACAGCCCTTGAAGCTCTGCCCCATGCCGATCGGCCAGGAGGCCGGCGTGACGTCGAGGGCCAGGGTCTGTTCGATCTCGTCCAGAAGCTCGAACGGGTCCCGCCCCTCCCGGTCGAGCTTGTTGACGAAGGTGACGATCGGCACGTCGCGCAGGCGGCAGACCTCGAACAGCTTGCGCGTCTGCTGCTCGATGCCGCGGGCGCAGTCGATCACCATGATCGCGCTGTCGACCGCGGTCAGCACCCGGTAGGTATCCTCCGAGAAGTCCTCGTGGCCCGGCGTGTCGAGCAGGTTGAAGGTGCGCCCGTCATAGTCATAGGTCATCACCGAGGACGCGACGGAGATGCCGCGCTCGCGCTCGACCTTGAGCCAGTCGGACCGCGCGCGGCGTGCCTCCCCCCGGGCCTTGACCGCGCCGGCCTGCTGGATCGCCCCGCCGAACAGCAACAGCTTCTCTGTCAGCGTTGTCTTGCCGGCGTCCGGGTGGGAAATGATGGCGAAGGTGCGCCGGCGTTCGATCGCCTCAAGCAGCGACATCGGATTGGGTGCCTCGGGTTTCGTTGAGTGCCCTTCAGATCTGCCGCCCGGACTTCAGCGTCAAGACAGAACCGGCCCCTCGAACGGTTGCCAGCCATCCGGGCTCTCGATCTCGATCACCCAGAGGTCGGGGTCGCGACCGATCGACCGCCTCAGGGCCTCGTCCGCCTCGCCCTCCGTTACGTAGTCGCGCGTCATCCAGGCGAGCCGCCCGTCGAGGTCGCGCACCTGGGTCATCACCCGGGTCGGCATGCCGCGCTGATAGACCTTGACCATCACCGTGCCGCCGGTCGCCGCCCCCTTGTTGACGACATGGGCCGGCACCCCGCGGCTGTCGGCGAGGCGCAGATGGGCGGAAACCCAGGTTTCCGTCGGCAGGCGATCGTCCATCCGGGCGGTGTCTTTCGAAACGGTGGCAATGACGCCTGCCGCGCCTAGCTCATCTCTCGTGATGACAGCAAGAGGACGGCCGATGGTGACCGCAGCCAGCCAAGGACCCGCCGGTGTCGAGTCGGTATGGGATTACCCGCGCCCGCCGAGGGTGGAACGCACCGCCCGGCGGCTCGCCATCGACTTCGCCGGCACCCGGATCGTGGAGACGGGGGACGCGTGGCGGGTCCTGGAAACCAGCCACCCGCCGACCTACTACATCCCCATGTCCGCCTTTGCCCCCGGTGTTCTGGTGCCGACCGCCGGATCCTCCTTGTGCGAGTGGAAGGGGCGGGCCGCCTATTTCGACATCCTGGTCGGCGACCGTCGGGCCGCGCGGGCGGCCTGGCACTACCCGAAGCCGACCGCGCTCGGCCAGCCGCTGATCGACCATGTGTGCGTCTATGCCAGCAAGGTCGACGCCTGCTGGGTGGATGGCGAGAAGGTGCAGGCGCAGGACGGCGACTTCTACGGCGGCTGGATCACCAGCCACGTCGCCGGCCCGTTCAAGGGCGCTCCCGGAACCCTCGGCTGGTAACGACGCTCGGCCGGTAACGACGCTTGGCCGATAGCGACGCTTGGCCGATAGCGACGCTTGGCTGGCAGGGCGGCCGCGCGTCATCCTCCGGGGCACAACAACAAGGCCCCCGGGAGGACCCCATGACTGTCGCCGCCTACAGTTCCGCCAGCGACCTCGTCACGGCGATCAAGCGCCGGGAGGTCCGCGCGCGCGAGGTGCTGGATCACCACCTGGAGCGCGTGACGCGCTACAACCCGGCGATCAACGCCGTCGTCGCGCTCGACGTCGACCGGGCCTTCGCGACGGCGGATCGGATCGATTCCGCCCTCGACCAGGGAGAGGACATCGGCCCGCTCGCCGGGCTGCCGATGACCGTCAAGGACAGCTTCGAGACGGAGGGGCTGGTCACCACATCCGGTGCCGCGGAACTCGCCGGGCACATCCCGGCGCGCGACGCGGCAGTGGTGGCACGGCTGAAGGCGGCGGGTGCCATCGTTTTCGGCAAGACCAACCTGCCCTACATGGCCGGCGACCTGCAGAGCTACAACGCCGTCTACGGGACCACCAACAACCCGTGGGACACGGCGCGCGGCTGCGGCGGCTCAAGACCGACAAGGAAATCATCGACGACCTCCCTGACAAGATCGAGATCAAGCAGTACTGCAAC
>CAYNIS010000572.1:0-2279 GCA_964397055.1 uncultured Rhodospirillaceae bacterium
GTGAGCACCCCGCCAGCGAACCAGCCATCGGCCGCTCGCGGTTCATCGAGCGTGGCATTGAAGACGGCCCGGTCGGTGACGGTAGTCACGATGCTCGACCGGCTCCAGGCTTCCTCGGCCTCAAACACCGCGCCGCCATCGGCGGTTTGCGCGCCGACATTGGTGTCGAAGGTCGGGGCTTCGGCTGCGGTCGTTCCGGCGGTCACGCACCGATAGACGCGGTTCTCGAAATCAGCGGAAGTCGGCACCGATGCCGTCGTGTCCGTGATCGTCGCCACGACAGCGTCGAAGGCCGCGTTCGACTGGCTGCCGGCCGCGAGCTGGTGCAGGAGCCGGAAGCGGAGAAACCTGGTTCCCACTGGCAGTTGCGCCGTCGAGATGCCCCGCTGAACCCAGCTGTCTTCGGGCAGGATCACCTCGAAGCCCGTGTCGAGGAGTGTTGCGAGCAGGCTGGACGAGCCGTCCAGCGCTTCGATGATGACCCGCCCCAAGTCGTCCGGGAACGAGTTCGCCCGGCTGACCGACGCGTCCAGCCGATAGGCGTCCGCGTCGATCTGCAATGGATCCAGCCCCGATGCGACGAGGTCGATCGCCTGGGTCAGCTCCCCCGATGCCGAGCTTCCGCCCTCCAGGTAGAAGCTCCCGACCGCAGGGCTCAGACCGCCGTTGCCAGCGTCATGCACGTCCCAGTCGCCGGACACCTTCGTCCATCCGGTGGGCGTGAAACTGGACCCGTCACCTGCGCCATCGGTTTCGAAGCTGCCATTGACGACCGGCAGCGCGAAGCTGACCGGCGTGCCGGTCGTGCGCACGCGCACCACGTCACCGACGAGGTATGCCGTCGATCGGGCGATCTCTGTCGGGTTTACCGGCACCTTGCAGCGCGGGTCGCCGAGATCGGCGCGGCATTCGGGGCTGTAGAGCTCGCCGATGCGTTGGGAGAGCGCCTGCGTCATGCCGCGCAGCTCGGTCCGGAAGACGCCCTGTTCAGTCAGCACTGCCTCGCCGAACCAGCCGCGGCGCATGCGAAGCGCACCCATCGAAGAATCGGCCCAGTTGACGAGGAAGATGCGCACTTCGGCCTGATCGAACAGACCGGCGCGCAGCTCCTCCTCGGTGATGGCGTCGTCATCGAACACGCCCTCGACATCGAGATTGTCGACGCTGAGGCTCGAATCGTTGGCGATCGCGGTGCGCGAATAGCCCGAGCTGGCTTTGAAGAGATCGCCGTCGAAGATGAGATCGCGGTCGTGATCGGTGAAGAAGAACTCCCGGCCATCGACCCGCGTGATGCGCCAACAGGTGGCGAGCGTCGTCACCGGCCCCGCCAGGTGGGTCGCGAGTGCTGTCGATGTGGACTTCACGGGCGGATCTCCAGCACGGGGATCTGTCCCCAGCTGCCGAGCTGATAGGTCTCGATGGTGATATCCATCTGGTCGCTGTCGAAACGGACGGGGACGTCGAACTCGAAATCCGCCGTGACCTGAACACCGGCGGCCGGCGCGGTGGTGAAGGTCACAATTCCTGTGGACGTGTTGACCGTCCAGCCCGACACCGCCTCGACGCCGTCGCGGTAGATCTTCACGGTTCCGGTGACGGGTTTGGCGATGATGCGCGTCTCGATCTCGCCGCCGCTGGCATAGCGCCTGACAAGCTGGAAGGTCTTGTTGGCGCCATCGCCGACGCCCAACACCTGCGCGAACGCCTGGTAGTCGGTCCAGTCCTTGAAGCGGAAGCCGTGGGCGCGGCCCTTGCGGGCGCGGAAGAAGGCGATCAACGCCGCGACCTGTTCCCGCTTCTTGAGGCCATGCGCGACATTCCACTTTCCCCGCGCATCGGCCCAGTTGGCGTTGCGCCGCTCGTGTCCCGAAACCGTTGTCACCACGGTGGTTGAGTAGCCAGGGCCGCCGGACGCCCCGTAGGAAATGTCCGGCGGGAACTGAACTTCGTGAAAGCCGCTCATCTGTCGATCCGTCAGAGATTACGCCGCGCCCGCTCCATGGCGCGCGCGGCGTCGGCGGCGATCTGCCCTTGGGCGTAGCGAAAGCTGCCAGCGTCAGGGGTGGAGATGTTCATCACCACATTGACCGGTGGACGGGTTTCGCGTGCCGCGCCGATGGCGGCGAGCTGAGCCCGTGACAACACCATCTCGCCGCGCTGCAGGATCGCGGGCACCTCGTCCGCACGAAGCCCCGCGACGCCGCCGTCGTGGAAGCGCGGCGCGCCCGCAAAGGCGAGTGCCGGGACGAGCCGCTGCTGGGCGGGATCCGGCCTTGCGA
>CAYNIS010000573.1:0-2266 GCA_964397055.1 uncultured Rhodospirillaceae bacterium
CCTCCGCAGCTTCGACCATGGCGTTGCCGAGGCCGGCGTCGAGGCTGCCGAGCGCCATGTTGGCCTGGGCCGCCGCCTTCTTCTGGATGCCCAGCGCGCGCACCAGCGGGGCCGGCAGGCGCTCGCCGCCGATCTTGAAGTTGTGCAGCGACCGCTGGGTCTGAGCGCCCCAGTAGCGGTCCGACGGCACCTCGATTTCGCCCATGCTGTCGCTTTCGACGCGGACGGCCGGCTGGTCAGCCATGATCGCTCCCTCCCTCGGGTCTCGGCATCTTCGATCGGGTGCCGCTTCTCTAGAGCATTTTCCAGCCGGACGGAATCGGTCCGGCGGTTCGGAAAATGCTCCGTCTCACTTGAGTCGCGCGCGTTCCGAACCGCGATGTGGGTCCACATCGCTGGAACGCAGCGTTACCCTTGGGGAGGCGCCGGCGGCAACGGCACCAGGCGCGTGACATGGCCCATCTTGCGGCCGGCACGCGTCTGCGCCTTGCCGTAGAGGTGGACCCGGGCCCCCTTCTCCGCGACCAGTTCCGACCACGCGTCCACGGCATCGCCGATCAGGTTGGTCATCCGCCCCCCGGCGAGGAGTGTGGTGTCGCCCAGCGGCAGGCCGGCGACCGCGCGCGCCTGCTGCTCGAACTGGCTGGTCGCACAGCAGTCGATCGTCCAGTGGCCGGAATTGTGCGGCCGGGGCGCGATCTCGTTGACCAGGAGCGTGTTGTCCTTGAGCAGGAACAGTTCGACCGCCAGCACCCCGACATAGTCGAGGCCGTCGGCGACCCGACGCGCGACCTCCGCCGCCGCGGCCGCGACCGCCGTCGAAACGGGGGCCGGGGCGATCGTCTCTGCCAGGATGTGATGGACGTGGTGGTTCAAGACGACCGGGTAGTCGGCGGTGGTCCCGTCGATGCCGCGGGCCAGCACGACGGAAAGCTCGGCGACGAACGGGACCGTCTGTTCGACGATCAGTTCCACCTCCCCCAGCTGTCGCCAAGCTTCCGCCGGGTCCGACTTCTCGGTCAACGCCAGCTGGCCCTTGCCGTCATAGCCGAGGCGGGTGGTCTTGGCGATCGCCCGGCCGCCCAGGGCCTTGACCGCCTCCCCCACGTCCATCGCGGACGCCGCCGGCTTCCAGGCGGCGGTCTTCAGGCCCTGGCCGCTGACGAAGCGCTTTTCGGCGATGCGGTCCTGGGTGATCGCCAGCGCATGGCCGCCCGGGTAGACATGGCGCGTCGCCTCCAGCCGGCTGACCGTGGTCGCCGGCACGTTCTCGAACTCCAGCGTGACCACGTCGACGTCCTGGGCGAACCGGTCGATCGCCGTGACATCGTCATAGTCGGCGACCGTCGCGACAGCACAAACCTGGGCGCAGGGGCTGTCGGCTTCCGGCGTGAAGACATGCACCCGGTAGCCAAGGCGGGCGGCCGCCAGCGCCATCATGCGGCCAAGCTGGCCGCCGCCAAGCACGCCGATGGTCGATCCAGGCGGCAGCGGACCGGACGCCAGGGGCGGGCCGGACGCCGGCGGGGTCACGCAGTACCCCCCTGGGCCGGGGCCACCTGGCCAGGGACCGGGTCCGTCGGCACCTCCGCCACGTTCGCCGTCTGAGCCGCGCGCCACGCTTCGAGATCGGCGGCGACGCGCGCATCCTGAAGCGCGATCACGGAGGCCGCGAGGAGGGCGGCGTTGATCGCCCCGGCCTTGCCGATGGCAAGCGTGCCGACCGGGATGCCGCCCGGCATCTGGACGATCGACAACAGGCTGTCGAGGCCGTTGAGGGCCGCGGACTGGATCGGCACGCCGAAAACCGGCAGCCGGGTCATCGACGCGGTCATGCCCGGCAGGTGGGCCGCCCCGCCGGCCCCGGCGACGATGACCTTGAGCCCGCGACCGGCGGCTTCCTTAGCATAGGAGACGAGGCGGTCGGGCGTGCGATGGGCGGACACGATGCGCGCCTCGAAAGGGACGCCGAGGTCGCTCAGAACATCGGCGGCGTGCTTCAGCGTCGGCCAGTCGGACTGGCTGCCCATGATGATGCCGACGAGGGGCTTCGGTTCTTCGGTCACGATGGCTCGATGTAGGTTAACGAGAAGCGGTCGCGGCCGGTTCGCCGCCGCGTCCGATTTGCACTAGTGTGATGATCGAGAAGGTCGATCGCTCTATCCGCAAGTTGGGTGCGACCTTCTCGATCTGAACCACACTAGCAACCTATTGAATCTAGTGTCCTTCTCGTTTCCGAAGTTCGCAAGCGCGCGGGTCACGCCCT
>CAYNIS010000574.1:0-2260 GCA_964397055.1 uncultured Rhodospirillaceae bacterium
TGACCATCGCCCTCAAGATCTCGCACTGGCTCTACGTCATGGGCCACGGCCACATGGTCTTCGACGGCACGCCCGATCAGCTGCAGGAGAACGAGGCGATCCGCCGCGAATGGCTGGAGGTCTGAGCGCTCAGCCCCCGGCCGGGCCCTGCGCGCCGGCTTCCTCCGGCTCGCCGTCTTTAGGCGAGGTGTCTGCGGGCAAGGTGTCTGCGGGCAAAGTGTCTGCGGCGCCGCCCTCCGCGGTCCCTTTCGGTTCCGCTTGCGGCTTGCCCTGGCCATGGGCGACCCGTTCGAAGAAGCCGGGCTCGTTGTCGGCATAGTCGGCCCAGTACTGGGCGTCGAACGGCGGCTTCTTGAGGAAGGCCTTGAACGCCTCGACATCGGACCAGAAGCCGATATTGACGAGCCGGGTGTCGTCCAGGCTCGCGTGGAAGTTGGCGGTGTAGAGTGCTGGCGTGGTTTCGATCGCCTGGCGCGCCGCCTTGCCGGCAAGCCCGATCAGCGCCCCGATCCTGGTCCGGTCGCGCAGCGCGAACAGGCCGGTGTGGGCAAGGACGGCATTGGCGCCGGCAAGATCGAGAGGGCCGCGATTGGCCGAGGAGATGAGGCGGTAGCCGAGAGCGCCCCAGCGGTCGACCTTGCCGGGTTCGCCGAGTGCCGCTTCCTGGTCCGCAAGCCAGGCGGCCAGCATCTGCCGCAAGGGGAACTGGGCGTAGGTGAGGACCTTGTCATCGGGAATCCCGGCGTAGACCGCCCAGCCCAGGCATTCCTCCGGCGTCGTGTCGGTCATCAAGGCGACCATGTCCTCAGCCGTCGCCTCGCCGCCACGGCGCACGTCGATCATGGCCACGTGCCCTGTTGCCATCGGCAGCTCGAACGCCATCGCGGTTTCTCCTCGCCCTGCCCCGGGACGTTCCCGGCCGGCGCGAGCCTACCCAGGCCGGCCGATGGCGGCAACCGCCAGCCGCCGTCCCCCGCGGTGCCGACGCGGTCAGCCGCCGGTTATCGCCGGAACCAGATCGACCGAGTTCGGGGCGAGGGTCTGGCGCTTCAACTCCGGCACCTCCGCCCAGTCGCTGCCGTTGTGGACCTTCACGCTCTCGACCACGACCTGGTTGCCGCATTCCGGGCAGCGCAAGAGAGAGATCTCGTGGTTGATCGAGCCCTGCTTGGTCTTCCCGCTGGACGACTGCAGGCCGAGCAGCATGCTGAAGGACGTCGCATTCGGGATGGCTTCGTAAATCGAGTCGTAGAATTTCGCGAATGATTCCTGATTGTCGAACTGCTTGGTGACCGAACCGACCGACCAGTAATACTTGTCACACGCCTCGCACATCAGGCGACCTTTGAGGAAGATGAAGATCAGGGCGCCGCCGCCCATGAACCCGACAAGCTGGAGCCCGGCAACCCAGTAGCCGAGTTGCCCGAGTTCGGCCCCCGGCGACCCCGACGAGCCCATGCTGTAGGTGGCACTGGTCAACGACAGGTCGAGGTATTCGGCGAAGGTGATGACGTCGCTGACGACCGTCCTGTCGGGCAGGACCCAGGTGATGTATTCAAGGTAGTAGATCAGCCCCTGGGTGAAGGCGGCGACCATCAGCATCTGGATGAAGAGCACGACGCTGGGGCGGGCATGCAGCAGCGTGGCGCCGTAGTAGTAGCCGGACGACGCGGCCATCCCGCACAGGATCGCCCCCATCGGCACGACGAACCACACCATCAGCGTGAAGATGTTGAAGTCGAGATACTCGAGCACCGCAAGGTTGAGGCCCGCGGTCATGACAGAGGTCAAGAGCCCGAAGCCCGCAGCCCCCGTCGACTTCATCAAGCCGCCCATCTCCTGCCCCCTGATGTCCGCGACGACGACCCAGGATCGGCAAGGTTGCATCCCTGACGCAGATCCGCGACCAGCCCCGGCGCATCATTGGGCAGGCCGGTGCGTTAGAGACCGGTTAAGTATCTTGAGAGTGCCGCGGAGTTTCGCACCCCTTCCACCATATTGGCGAGATTTCGGCGTTGGGATCCCGTTGGCAGCAAGTGCCGACCCAAACGTCGAATTCGGAGAACTCCCCTCGCGCGTGTCCCAGCGATGCAAACCCACATCGCGGTTCGGAACGCGCGCCAACCAATCGAATTTGAGCGTTCTCCGAAGGAAAACGCTCTAGGAGATGAACTCATAAAGGGGATTCACAGGACGGCGGTAAAGTGATTCAACCTTCTTGGTATCAGGAGGGATGAGATGGGCCATCGCCGTTACGAGT
>CAYNIS010000575.1:0-2258 GCA_964397055.1 uncultured Rhodospirillaceae bacterium
TCGCAATGGATGTAGATCAGGACGGCTGGCGATCGGCGACCGGGCGGCGCGCATTCCCGACGGCCTGACGGTCCAGCCGGTGGCGGTCGTGGCAACCCGGCTCGACGGCCTGCCGATGGGCCGGTCATTCCGCCCGTTCTATGCCTGGTACGGGGACATGGACCTCGCCCCCCATCTCTGGCAGTTCGCCGGGCTCGGCCGGGTGACGGTCGAGGTGCGCTTCGGCGAACCGGTCTCCGCCGACCAGTTCGTGACCCGCAAGGCACTGGCCGACCATTGCTGGCGGGAGGTCACCGGCCTCGTCGATGCCGGCTTGCGGGCGCGACCCGCCCGTCAACTGAACAGGATCGTGGCGGCGCGCATTGACTCGGCTCAGGCCCGGAGCGATATGCTTCGGCATGGCGCGGGGCTGCAGTGACTTGCAACCCCGCCGTGGCATTTGTGATCCCGGCCTGACGGCCGGCCCATGCCATCCATCCGGCGCGGTGAAAGAGGCTTGACGCGGTCGCTGTTCATAAGGACCTGGGGTTGTCAGATGAACGTCTACGATTCGCGTCGGATCGCGGACGTTCTCGCCGGGTCCGGCTATCGGACGACGGACACCCCCGACGATGCCGATCTGATCGTCCTCAACACCTGCCACATTCGGGAAAAGGCTGCCGAGAAGCTGTATTCGGAGCTCGGCCGGCTGCGCCGGCTGAAGGACGCCAGGGCAGCCGTCGGCGGCCGCATGATGATCGGTGTCGCCGGCTGCGTCGCCCAGGCGGAGGGGGCGGAGATCCTCGCCCGCGCCCCTTACGTCGACCTGATATTCGGGCCGCAGACCTATCACCGGCTGCCGGCCCTGGTCGACCGGGCGGAGGCAGGTGAGCGCGCGGTCGACACCGACTTCCCGGCGGAAAGCAAGTTCGACACCCTGCCGGAAGAAAGTGCTGCACCGGGGCCGAGTGCCTTCCTGTCGGTCCAGGAGGGCTGCGACAAGTTCTGCACGTTCTGTGTCGTTCCCTACACCCGCGGCGCCGAATACTCCCGGTCGGTCGATCAGATCCTGGCGGAAGCCCGGCGCCTGGCAGCCGGCGGGGCGGTGGAGCTCACGCTGCTTGGCCAGAACGTCAATGCCTATCACGGCGACGGCCCGGATGGCCGCACCTGGGGGCTCGGCCGGTTGCTGAGCGCGGTTGCGGAGATCGACGGCATCGAGCGCCTGCGCTACACGACCTCCCATCCGCGCGACATGGATGACGAACTGATCGCCGCCCATGGCCGCCTGCCCCAGCTGATGCCGTTCCTGCATCTGCCGGTGCAGAGCGGGTCCGATCGCATCCTGACGGCGATGAACCGCAAGCACGCGGCGGATGACTACCTGCGCGTGGTCGACCGTTTGCGCCAAGCGCGCCCCGATCTGGCCCTCAGTTCGGACTTCATCGTCGGCTTCCCCGGCGAAACCGATGCCGACTTCGCGGCCACCTTGCGGCTGATCGAACGGGTCGGCTACGCCCAGGCCTATTCCTTCAAGTATAGCCGGCGACCGGGCACGCCCGCGGCTGGCGACGAGGATCAGGTCGACGAGGGGGTGAAGGCGGATCGCCTCGCCCAGTTGCAGGCGCTCGTCAACGTGCAGCAGCTAGCCTTCAACGAAAGCCTGGTCGGCACGATCCAGCCGGTGCTGTTCGAGCGCGCCGGTGCCGCGAGCGGCCAGATCAGCGGGCGAAGCCCCTACATGCAATCCGTTCACGTGATAGCACCGGCCCGGCTGATCGGGTCGATCGTACCGGTGGAGATCACCCGCGGCCTGGCCAACAGCCTCGCCGGGGCGATCGACTTGGTCGACGGCATCGGCCTCGGCTCGGTTGCGGCGGATGCGGCAACGGCCCAGCGGCCGGCCTCGGACCAGAAGCCTGCATCAGCCCAGTGGCCGGCGGCGTGAGCAGCGGAACTGCGCACCGGATCGATATCGAATTCGATGACAACCGGCTCCTGCCACAACTCTTCGGCGAGCATGGCCAGCATCTCAGCCGCATCGAAAGCCAGCTCGGCATCCACCTGGCGAGCCGGGGCAATCGGCTGATGATCACCGGGGAAACCGCCGGGGCCGAGACCGCGCGCAATGCCATCGACCGGCTGTGGGCCCAGATCAAGGACGGCCGCCCGGTCGATCACCACGATGTCGATGCCGCGCTGCGCATGGCGCTCGGACCGGGCGGACCGGCTGCCGACGGCAATCCCCACCCACCGGCGGCGGATACCGCGCCCGGGCC
>CAYNIS010000576.1:0-2256 GCA_964397055.1 uncultured Rhodospirillaceae bacterium
GCCGTCGAGGCCGATCCCGCGCGCGACGTCCTGGACGTTCGCCCCGACCCGTTCGCACAGGTCCGCCATCTCGTTGATGAAGGTGATCTTCATCGCCAGGAAGGCGTTGCCGGCATACTTGATCAACTCGGCGGTTTCCGGGGCGACCATGACGACCGGCGTCTCGATCAGGTAGAGCGGCCGGTAGAGCTGGCGCATCACCCGTTCCGCGCGTGCCGAGTTGACCCCGATGACGACCCGGTCGGGCCGCATGAAGTCGTTGATCGCCGAGCCCTCGCGCAGGAACTCCGGGTTCGAGCAGACGTCGAAATCGGCATCGGGTCGGGTTTCTTCCATGATGCGCGCAACCTCGCGCGAGGTGCCGACCGGCACCGTCGACTTGGTGACCACGACGGTGTAGCCGGTCAGCGCCGCCGCGATCTCCCGCGCGGCCGCGTGCACATAGGTGAGATCGGCGTAGCCGTCGCCGCGTCGCGACGGTGTGCCGACCGCGATGAACACCGCATCGGCCTTCGCCACCGACGATTTCAGGTCGGTGGTGAAGGTGAGCCGGCCGGCCTTCGCGTTTTTGTCGACGAGCTTGTCGAGGTCGGGCTCGTAGATCGGGATGATGCCCCGGGTCAGCTGGTCGATCTTGTCCGCGTCCTTGTCGACGCAGACGACATCGAACCCGAACTCGGAAAAGCAGGCGCCGGAGACCAGGCCCACATACCCGGTCCCGATCATCGCGATCTGCATGGGCCACGATCTCCTTGGGATTGCCGGCGCCTCGGGATTGCCGGCGCCTCGGGATTGCCGGGCGGAGTGTGTCATGCCCGGGTGGCGCCAGCCAAGATGGCGTTGCGGCTCTGGCCCGCTCTCTATCTGGCCCGCTCTCTATCTGGCCCGCTCTCTATCTGGCCCGCCCTCTACATGCCGCGGGTCAGGCCGCCGTCGGCGTCGATCAGCGCGCCGTGGATCAGGCGCGCCCGATCGGATGCCAGGAACCGCACGATGTGGGCAATGTCCTCGACCTCGCCAACCCGGGTCACCTTCAACGCCCCTTCCATGTTCGCGACGATCGCCTCCGGCGTCGTGCCCTGTTCGCGCGCCTGGCTCTCGACCAGCATGGTCAGCCGGTCGGTCCGCACCGGCCCGGGGTGGATCGCGTTCACGCGCACGCCGTCGACGCGGCCCAGATCGGCGATCGCCTTGGTGAAGTTGGCGAAGGCCGCATTGACCGAGCCGCCGATGGTGAAGTCCATCGACGGGTTGCGCGCGCCCGCGCCGATGATGTTGACGACCGTGCCGTTGGCCGAGGCGAGATGCCGCCAGGCCCCGCGGGTCAGCCGGACATGGCCGTGGAACTTCAGCGCGAAGCCGTCGTGGAAGTCGTCGTCGGTGAGGTCGAGGAAGGGGCCCCGCTTGGTAGCACCGGCGTTGCAGACGAGAAGGTCGAGCCGGCCGAAACGGGCGATCACCTGTTCGACGATCGCCGGCGCCGACGTCGCCTCGCGCAGGTCGACGGCAAGGCTGCCGGTCGCCCCGCCGTTCAGCCGGCCGATCGCGTCCTCGGCCGTCGCCAGGGTCTCTGGCGTGTACGCGGTCAGGAACACCGCATGGCCGTCGGCGGCCAGTCCCTCCGCCACCGCCCGACCGATCCCGCGGCTGGCGCCGGTGACGAGGGCCACGCGCTGTTCGTCGGTCATGCTCTTGTCCTCCCCAAGCTCTTGCTCTCCCAAATGCCGCGCCGAGGTGTTTAAACTCGCGCGCATTCGGTCCCGTGATGCGGGCTCGATAGCAGACCAGGGCCGCCCCAGCGAGGGCAATGGCCCGGCACAGACACGCAAAAAGGGGGAGGGTCACGTCATGCCGGTTACCCGCGGGATCAAGAAGCTGCTCGAAGAGGCCAACGCCGCCATCACCACCCTTTCGGTGGAGGAGGCGAAGGCGGCCAAGGAGGATCCGGACACCGTCTTCGTCGATTTGCGCGATGTGCGCGAGCTGGAGCGGGAGGGTACGGTTCCCGGCGCCTTCCACGCGCCGCGCGGCATGCTGGAATTCTGGGTCGATCCGGAAAGCCCCTATCACAAGGACGTCTTCGCCCAGGACAAGCGCTTCGTCCTCTACTGCCAGTCCGGCTGGCGCTCAGCCCTCGCCGCCAAGACCCTGGTCGACATGGGCCTGGACAAGATCGCGCATATAGAGGGCGGCTACCGGGCCTGGAATCTCGACCTCGGAGCCGCCCGCCCAATCCTCGAACGCTGCTACTCCAAG
>CAYNIS010000577.1:0-2249 GCA_964397055.1 uncultured Rhodospirillaceae bacterium
CCTGGTCGGACGCCATCAGGCCGAGGAGCCGCAGGACCGGATCACGGCGGTCCGGGACCGGCAGGACGGCGGTCACGCCGAGGCCGCGGCGACCGCGTCGCCGGCATCCGCCGCCAGCCCGCCGGAGAGGGCCGTTGCGATCAGCGCGCGGGTTTCGGCGATGCCGTAGAGCGCGATGAAGGTGCCCATGCGCGGCCCCTGCTCCTGCCCCAGCAGCACCTCGTAGAGGGCACCGAACCAGGCCCGCAAGGGGTCGAAGCCATGCGCCTTGCCGACCTCGTAGACCAGGGTCTGCAGGTCCTCCGCGGAGGTCCCCGGCGCCATCCCGGCAAGGCCGGCATCAAGCGCCTCGATCGCGGCGCGCTCGGCCTCGGTCGGCAGGCGGTACCTCTTGGTCGGCTTCACGAAATCCCGGTAGTAGGCGAGCGCGTGGCCGACCAGCCGGTCCAGGAGCGGTTCCGTCTCCGGCGTCGCCGCCGGCGCGTAGCGGCTGATGAAGCCCCAGATGGTCGCCTTCTCCTCCGCGTTCGCCACACCAGCCAGATTGAGCAGGAGGCCGAAGGCGAGCGACGGCGGCAGATGGTCCGGCACACCGTCGTGGATGTGGAAGGTCGGGTTCTCGATGCGCTTTTCCGGCGCCTCGTCCGGCAGCTTGCCGAGGAAGCTCAAGTACTCGTCGACGGTCTTCGGGATGATGTCGAAGTAGAGCCGCTTAGCCCGCCGCGGCTGCTGGAACATGAACAGCGACAGGCTTTCCGGCGGCGCGTAGGTCAACCATTCCTCGATCGTCAGGCCGTTGCCCTTCGACTTCGAAATCTTCTGGCCGTTCTCGTCGAGGAACAGTTCGTAGTTGAACCCCTCCGGCGGGAGTGAGCCAAGGATGCGGCAGATCTTGTTGCCCTGCTCGACCGAGGAGATCAGGTCCTTTCCGGCCATCTCGTAATCGACGCCCAGCGCGTGCCAGCGCATCGGCCAGTCGACCTTCCACTGCAGCTTGCAATGGCCGCCGGTCACCGGCACCTCCGCCTTCCGGCCGTCGACATCCTCGAACACGATGGTGCCGGCATCGACGCGCGTCTCCAGCACCGGCACCTGCAGCACCTCTCCCGAGGTCGGGGAGATCGGCAGGAACGGGCTGTAGGTCTGGCGCCGCTCCTCCCCCAGGGTCGGCAGCATCACCGCCATGATCTCCTCATAGGTCTCCAGGACCCGCACGAGGGCGGCATCGAACATCCCGGACTTGTAGCAGTCCGTGGAGGAATAGAATTCGTAGTCGAAGCCGAAGCCGTCGAGGAAGGCCTGGAGCCGCGCGTTGTTGTGCGCGGAGAAGCTTTCGTGGGTGCCGAACGGGTCCGGGATCGCGGACAAGGGCTTGTTGAGGTTGGCCGCGAGCAGATCCTGGTTCGGCAGGTTGTCCGGGACCTTGCGCAGGCCGTCCATGTCGTCGGAAAAGCAGACCAGCCGGGTCGGCACGTCGGACAGCCGCTGGAAGGCCTGGCGCACCATGGTGGTGCGGGCGACCTCCCCGAAGGTGCCGATGTGGGGCAGACCGGACGGGCCGTAGCCGGTTTCGAACAGGACATGGCCCTTGGCCGGCAGGTTTTCCGACGCCAGGGGGCCACCGATCCGTTTCACCAGCTTGCGCGCTTCCTCGAACGGCCAGGCCCGGGCCCCCTCGAAAATCGCGGTCTCAAAGTGATCGGGCGCAGGATCGGGCGACACCGTCGGGGTTCCTTCCGGTCTAAAGGGGCGCAAGCTGCTGGCGAATGACTATAGGATCGGGGGGCGGCCCCGTCCTGTCACCCCTTCTATATGTCATAGCGCCCTTCCTTGTCCGCCGATCCGACCCAGAGCCGATATGAGCCTTTTGCCCGAGCGCGCCGCCCCGGCCGCTGACGCCGCCGGTGTCGCCATCCCGGCCGCCCCGGTCCTGGCCCTCAGTCCGACGCGGGCGGCCTGGCTCAGCCAGGACGGGGAGATCGAGCTCCTGAAGCCTGCCCAGGCGGCGGAGCGGGCGGCGGAACAGCGGCCGATCCTGTGCCATGGCCGGGCAATCGCGCGCCGGCTGTACCTGGAGCGGCTGGCGGCCTTCGACGTCCTGGAGCTGTTCGCCTTCGTCCGCCCGGCGCGGTTCTGCCTGCCGACCCCGCGCGGCCTCGCGGAAGCGACAGGGCTCGGCCCGCCACCGACCTTGGAGGACGAGCCGATGGCGCTCGCCGCCGCGACCCGGCGCCTCCTGGCGGAACTCG
>CAYNIS010000578.1:0-2243 GCA_964397055.1 uncultured Rhodospirillaceae bacterium
CCGGGGCCAAGGTAGCGGCGGACGATCTGGTAATCCGGCAGTTTGTCGCCGACCTCGCCGAGGGTCTTTGGAGATCGGGCGGCGATCGGCTGATGATGGTGATCAGTGCTGATCGATGGAGCCTCGAGGCGTTCGTCGACGAGGCCGATCTCGGCCGTCTCCGACCGGGTGCCCGCGCCCGGTTCTATGCCGAGGGTGAGGCTGGCGCGCCGCTCGCGGCCACGGTGGCGGCGATCGAACGGGCCCCGGTCGAGCGCCTGGACGAGCCCTTGGTCGCGTCGACCGCGGGCGGCGGTCTGGCGGTCCGGGCGGAGGCCGACGGCACCCTGATCCCGGAGTCGGGGGTTTTCCGCGTGCGCTTCGATGTTGTCACGCCCTCCCTCCACCGCTCTGGCTGGTTGCATGCACGCCGGGGTTGGGTCGTCGTGGATGCGGAACGCCTTTCCCTGGCAGATCGCATGGTCCGACACGCCCTTGGTGTCCTTCTGCGCGAGTCTGGCTTCTAAATCTTGGCCCCGTAACTTGTGGCGCGCCCCTGGCCTGGGTCAAAGTTGATGCCGCTATGCAGGGACGCGATGCGGCCAACAGACCGGGAGGAACGGCGAATGGGGCGGATGATCAGGTGTTGGGCGATGGTGCTGTCGGTTCTGGCAGCCGCCGTCGCCTGGCCGGGCGGACGCGCGGTGGCACAGGAATACATCATGGCGACCGCGTCGACGGGCGGCACCTACTACCCCGTGGGCGTTGCCATCTCGACCGTGGTCAAGGTGCGCCTGCGGCCCCAGACCGGGATCAACATCACGGCCGTCAGCACGGCGGGTTCCGGGGAGAACGTCCAGCTTCTGCGCGAACAGACCGCACAGTTCGCCATCATGAGCGGTCTTTACGGGCACTATGCGGTGACCGGCAGCGGTGCCCTCGCCGAGGAGGGCGTCCAGTCGAACATGCGCTCGATCATGCGCCTGTGGCCGGATGTCGAGCATTTCGTGGTCAGAAGCCACAACGCGACCTCCGGCACACTTTCCGATCTCGAACGCAAGCGTGGCGAGGCCGTCGCGATCGGCATGCCCGGTTCCGGGACGCTGGACGCCAACCGGATCGTCCTCTCCAACCTCGGCTTCAATCCGGACCGCGATTTCAGGTTGCGGGACCTGTCCTATGATGATGCCGCACAGGCGCTGATCGCCGGCGATATCGAGATGATGAGCGTGCCCGCCGGTGTCCCGGTCGGGGCGGTCAACCGGGCCTTCGTCGCCCTCGGCAATCGGGTCAGGGTGCTGGATATTACCGACGACCAGCTTGACCGCGCCAATGCCGGGGTCGGCATCTGGACCCGCTACGAGCTTCCGGCCGGGACCTATCCGGGCCAGGACGGCCCGATCCGGACGATGGCGCAGCCCAATTTCCTGGCGACCGATGCCCGGGTCACCGACGAGCACGTCTACCAGGTGACCAAGACGATCATCGAGAACGACTTCTTCCTGCACAACATCCACCCGGCGACCCGCGCGATCTCGCTCGAAAACGCCCTCGACGGACTGCGCGTCCCGCTCCATCCGGGGGCTGTTCGCTATTACGAGGAGAAGGGCATCTCGATCCCGAGCCACCTTCTGCGCGGCAGCTGATCGGGCGCTTGCGCCTACCAGCGGATATTGGTGCCCGGGCTCTGTCGGAAGTTGCCCATGGGTGACAGGCCCGGGCAGTCCCGTTCGCTCAACCGACCGTCGGGAAGGATCGTCTGGCAGAGGAACCCCGCGGCATCGATCTGCGCCTGGGTGACACCGGTGGCCCCGGCCAGGTTTGCCTGTTCCAGGTCGGCGCCGGTCAGGTCCGCGCCGTCCAGGCGGGCGTCGACCAGCACCGCGAACACCAGCGAT
The DNA here is from genome assembly GCA_964397055.1 of uncultured Rhodospirillaceae bacterium. GTDB lineage: Bacteria > Pseudomonadota > Alphaproteobacteria > CAYNIS01 > CAYNIS01 > CAYNIS01. The sequence goes on from CAYNIS010000578.1 coordinate 1,878, forward strand.
GCGCGCGATAGGTCCGCCCCGCGCAGGTCGGCCCGGCGCAGGTCGAGCGGCTGATGCGGGTTGTGGTAGGTGCAGCCCGACAGATCCGCCCCGATCATCACGGCATCGTGGAACGGACTGCCGCCGGTCAGCATCGGCGCGTCCTGGCGGCTGGCACAGCTGAGATCCTGGCCGATCAACGGCTCCCCGGTCACCGCGAGGCGTGACAGGGCGAGCGACATGCCATCGCCGCGGGAGCCGGCGCGCCGGCCCAGGCCGACGATGGCCCAGGCGTTGACCGCATGGCGGTCCGCCGAGGGCAGGTGATCGACCAGCCGATGGTCGATCCGGTACCAGAGGCTGATCAGCAACAGAAACAGAAGGCTT
>CAYNIS010000579.1:0-2242 GCA_964397055.1 uncultured Rhodospirillaceae bacterium
TGTCCGGCGCGCCGATCATGATCGGCACGAACCAGTTGCCGAAGCCGCCGATCAGGCCGGGCATCACCACAAAGAAGATCATGATCAGGCCGTGGGCGGTGATGTAGACGTTCCAGGCCTGCCCGTCGGCGACGTACTGCAGCCCCGGTTCCTGCAATTCCATGCGCATGATCAGGGAGAAGAACCCACCGATCACACCGGCAACGATGGAGAACAGGAGGTAGAGTGTCCCGATATCCTTGTGATTGGTCGAGCACAGCCAGCGTACCCAGAAGCCGGGCGCGTGGTGATCGTGGTGATCATGTGCGTGCGCATCGCCGTGGGCATCGAAGTCAGCTTTGGTCGCGTCGGTCATCCGTTTCTATCCTTGAGGGAACTGTCGCTGGCCGGGGCCGTCAAGCTCAGTGCGTTTCGTCACCGAACAGGCGCGCGTCGATGCCTGCCAGTTCGTTGGTGCCGTACTCCTCCTTGGCGCGCTCGACCCATTCGGCGAACGCCTCCTTGGAAACGACGTGCAGTTCGATCGGCATGAAGCCATGGTCGACACCGCAGATTTCCGAACACTGGCCGTGGAACACCCCTTCTTCTTCGACCCGAACCCAGGTCTCGTTCAACTGGCCGAGCACGGCGTCGGTCTTGATCCCGAAGGACGGCATCGCCCAGGAGTGCAGAACGTCGGCGGCGGTCACCAGGATGCGCACCGTCGTATCGACCGGCAGCACGACCACGGTGTCGGTCGAAAGCAGGCGGCGGTACTCCGTCTCCGGGGCCAGGCCGTCGAGCAGCGTGGCGCGGATCGTCTTGTCCTCGAAGTCCGCGGCCCCGTTTTCGCGGCCGATCAGGCGCGACTGGAACTGGAAGTTGCCATGGTCGGGATAGTTGTACTCCCAGTACCACTGATGACCGGTGATCTTCAGGGTCATCTCGGCGTCTTCCGCGCGGTCCATGAAGTACATCAGGCGGAAGGACGGGACGGCGATGATCACCAGGATGATCACCGGAATGACCGTCCACACCACCTCGATCAGGGTGTTGTGGCTGAAGGACGCCGGGGTCGGGTTGTTCTGCGCGCGAAAGCGCCAGCAGACGTAGCCGAGGAGCCCCATCACGAAGAGCGTGATCAGGGTGATGATGGTGAACAGGAGCGAGTGGAACTGGCCGATTTCCCGGCTGACCGGTGTCGGGCCGGTGAGCAGGCCGATCTGACCCGGGGTTGCAAGGCCGACGACCGGCTCGGCCGATGCCGTTGCCGCTCCGAAAAGGCCGACGATCCCTGCCGCGAACGCCATGCGAAGCCAAATCATGATGTCACCCGTCCTTCGAGTTCCGCAGTCCCAGTCCTTCACCGGGAGAGCTGCCTGTCGGCGACCCACCCCGGGAGGTCGTGGGGATATCATGTCTTTTCACGAATGTAGAGGTAGAGAACGTGCCACCGGCCTTCAGCCGGCAAAAGGTCGCAAGCTTCCGCCGTATTCGAGGGGGCGGGCTTGCTGCCGTCGGGGCGGTACGCCACAATCGGGCTGATCCAAGGCCCGGTTCCGAGGCGCGAGCGAGAAGCTGATGACCAATCTCCAGATCACCGATGACGTGTTTTTCCGCCAAGCCGGGCTCGACCAGAAGCGCGTGGAGGGTATCGTCGACGGTGCTCTGGCGCGTGCCGATGATGGTGAGCTCTACCTTCAGTATGTTCAGTCGGAATCGCTGACCTGGGACGACGGCAAGCTGCGCGCGGCGAGCTTCGACACGACCTCTGGCTTCGGCATGCGCGCGGTCGTCGACGACGTGATCGGCCACGGCCACGCCGCCCAGTTGGACGAGGCGACGATTCGCCGGGCCGCCGACACGGTGTCGTCGGTGACCGCCGGCCATGGCGGCAACTTCCAGGCGGGTCCGCCGGCCACCAACCGCCAGCTCTATCGCCCGGACAACCCGATCGAGGGCCACGAGTTCTCCACCAAGGTCGCCCTCCTGGAGGAGATCGACCGCTATGCCCGGGCCAAGGACCCGCGCGTGCGGCAGGTTTCGGCGTCCATCTTCGCTTCCTGGGCGGCGGTGCGCATCGTGCGCCCCGGCGGCCAGCACCTGGCGGACGTCCGCCCGCTGGTGCGCCTGTCGGTGTCGATCGTGGCGGGCGACGGCGATCGCCAGGAAACCGGCAGTTACGGCGCGGGCGGGCGGATCGCCTTCGACCAGTTCTTCGAGGCCGGGCGCTGGCCGCACGCGGTGGACGAGGCGCTGAGGC
>CAYNIS010000580.1:0-2238 GCA_964397055.1 uncultured Rhodospirillaceae bacterium
CCTGTTCGCCGAGGTCTTGAGCGGTGCCCGCTGACTGCATGGGCGCATGCGACATCCCTGATTGAACAGCTGTTCATGCGTTGATAGGTTCTGCATCCGCGAGGCAATCGCAACGACGCATGGGGTCAGGCCATGGCGGAGGCCGCATCTTCGGCCGGGGAGAGCCAGGTTGAGGATCGCAATGTCGTCCTGCGCCGGCGGGCGGCGAAGGCGAGCGTTTCGGTCGCGGTCACCCTGGCCGTCGCCAAGCTGATCGGCAGCCAAATCACCGGGTCGGTCGCGGTTTTCGCGACGTTGATCGACAGCCTGTCGGACATCGCCGCCGCCCTGATCACCCTGGTCAGCATCAACAACGCCCTGCGTCCGCCGGATGCCAAGCATCGCTATGGCTATGGCAAGGCGGAAAGCCTGAGTGCGCTGATCCAGGCGGCATTCGTCGGCGGGTCCGGGGTGGTCATCCTGCTCGACGCACTGTTGCGGTTCCTCAGCCCCACGCAACTGACGGCGACCCCGGTCGGGATCGGGGTCATGGCGCTGTCGCTGGTGCTGACCGGCGGCCTCGTCCTCTATCAGCGCCAGGTGGTGCGGGAGACCGGGTCGGAGGCGATCAACGCCGACAGCGTCAACTACACGGGGGATCTGATCACGGCGCTCGCGGTGATCCTGGCGCTGATGATCGTCGGGGAGACCGGGGCCTTGTGGGTCGATCCACTGGTCGGCACCGCGGTCGCCGGGATCCTGGTGTGGAATGCGGTGTGGCTTGCGCGTGGGGCGGTCGACCGGCTGCTCGACCGCGAGATGTCGGAGGATGTGCGGGACTGGGTGCGTGCGGTGGTGACCGCCCATCCAGAATGTGCCGGGCTGCACGATCTGCGCACCCGCCAGTCCGGCTACACCGACTTCATCGAGTTCCATCTGGAGCTGAACGGACAGCTTACCCTCGATCAGGCGCATGAGATCACCGACCAGATCGAACATGCGCTCAAGGTGGCGCTGCCGGGGGCGGAGGTGACCATCCACCAGGAACCGGCCGGGCTCGACGACGAGCGGCTGGACCATCGAATCGCGGGGGCCGGCAGATAGAACAGGGTCACGCGGCGGTCGGAACCGCTTGCCGCTCGGGCATGTCCCGGTCCTCGATCAGCTCCAGGATGTGACCGTCACCGCGCCAGACCACCGGCCACGCGCCCGGCCGGCCGCCGCGGGCCCGGGTCAGGGACAGATCCCAGGCGGCATCGCCGACACCGGGTTCCGGCGCCCCGTCCGGCAGCAGCACGGGCGTGGACGGGCGCGGCGTCAGCCACCAGCGGGTGAGCGCCGCCGACGGCACCGCATCGGGCCGGCGCGGCAGGCCGACAAGCGCCGGGCGGGCGGTGCGCAGCAACAGGAAACCGGTCGGGCGGGCGGCGGCCGGCAGGGTCTCGACGGCGAGTTGAAGGCGCCGGGTCTCGACCAGTTCGACCGCTTCGACCTCGCTCACCACCGCCGCAAGGCCGGGACAGCGCAGCGCCTCCTCCATCACCCAGAGGGCATCGCGATCGCTGTCCGCGGTGACCACCAGGAGATCGCCGAGGCCGAGGCCAAAGCCGGTCAGCCCGGGCGGATAGAGGTCGCTGACGCCGCGATCGACCCCTTTCAACACCCACAGAACCGGCCGGCGGCGGCCCTCAGCCCCGGCGAGACGGCCGCACAGGGCGGCGATGAAACCGGTCGCGGCGGCGAGGTCGCCCGAGACCTCGTGCACCGAGCCGAGCGGCAGCCCGGCCCCGCCCGGCAACGCGTCATCGATCGCGGCAAGACCGAGCGGCAGCGAGCGGCCGGCCTCGGGCGCCACATGCCCCTCGATCGCGCGGATTCGCGCGGCGAGGTCGGCGCGCAGCGATGCACGGACATCGGCAGGATTGGGCCGCGGCATGACGAACTCCGAACGACGGCTCGATGTTCGTTTTATGTTCTCACTGAGGCTCGCGTGTTTCAAGCCCGCGGCCGCGGACCGGATGACGCGCCCCACCCGGGAAGCGCTTCTACCAGAAGCGTACCCGGCCGTTGTCGACATGAACGAAGTTGCTGCGCGGGTAGTAGCCGACACCGCCCCGCTTCAAATCGAGGCCCGCCTGGCGCACGCGGGACAAGGCCGTCCCGGGCAGGCGGAAATCGATCGCCCGGCCGTCCATGTGCAGCGACCGGCGCGCGACCCCGCCGTTGCCGCCCGCACGCAGCATCGAATTGGTCCGCGGC
>CAYNIS010000581.1:0-2232 GCA_964397055.1 uncultured Rhodospirillaceae bacterium
CGCCGAAATGGCCGAGCGTGATGACCCAGCCGTCCTCGCCGAGGAAGAGATAGTCCGCATGCCAGTCGTTGTCCCCCGACGTGCAACGACTGGTCGCCCTGTGCATCGCCGGCATGTCGGCCGCCGATCCCCAGGCGTGGCTGCCCGGGCAGGCGTTGCGGTCGCGTGCCGCGGTAATCCGCACGATCAGGGCGATGTCGACGGGCGGCACGCGGGCGATAGAGCCGGCGAAGCCCCTGACCTCCTGGCCCTCTCCGGCGATCGTCCAGCTGACCGCGAACTGGTCGAACGGGGCTGCCGGCGGAGTCGCGGGTGCTGCCGTTCGCACACCCGCGCCGTCGAGAAGCGGTCGAAGCCTGCCGGCGAGGTCGGCCCGGTCGAGGCTGGTGAGGGGCTCAGCGAATGCCAGGGCTGTGTCGGGCGCGATGAACGAGGGCTGCAAGGTCTGCGGCCACGCCTGTTCGGCCCCCGCCATCTCGCTGGCGCGCGCCTGCCCCCAGATCCAGGTGGGGCCGGCCGCCAGGGCGACAATCGCCACTGTGCGCACGGAAGCCCGCATTACCCCGCGCTCCGCTTCCGGGGGCGATCAGGGTCTGTCGCCCCTTGTGCTTCGTGAAGTAGCCGACCGATCAACTCTGTCGCCATAACGCTGGCCCTCGACGGTGTCACCGATCTATCGTCTGGGCCGCTCTAAAACGGGCTTAAGACCGGGGACAGAAGGTGGCGAGATGGCGGGTCTGACGGGCCGCACTCTGAGCGGTCTTGGCGTTCTGGTGCTGCTGGCCGGACTGGCGCTCGCCGGCTATTTCCGCTGGCAGCTTGCCGACGGGGATTTCAGCTGGCTGGTCTGGATCGACCGCGACTTCCTGCGTGCGGAGGTCGCCATTTCCTCCGGTATGGTCGCCGGCCCGGAACTGCAACTGTCTGCGCGTACCCCCGGTGGTGCCCTGTACTACATACTCTCTGGTCTGCTTGGGATAACGCCGGATCCGGTGGGCGTTTTCTGGCTTTTCGTGGGGCTGGAACTTCTTGCCGTGCTGGCCACGGTGATCGCCGCCTGGCGGCTCGGCGGAGCGGTCCCGGCCGCGATCGCCGGGGTGCTCGTCGCCACCTCCCCGATGATCTATGCCGACATCGCCAACTTCTGGCACATCGCCCTGGTCTATCCGTTCGCCGCCCTGTTGACCCTGTTATGGACCCGGGTGATCGAGTTCCCGAACACCTTTCAGTTCCTGTTGATCGGGCTTCTCACCGGCATCGGCCTTCAGATCCATCCGTCGGTCGCGCTCCTCTCCGGGCTTGGCCTTCTGTGTTTTCTCGGTCTCGGGCGCACCGGTCAGACGAGCGCCATCGTGCTGACCGTCGGCCTGCCGCTTCTCATGCTCCTGCCGTGGCTGAGCGTCGACCTTGTCGCCGGTGTGCCGGCCCTCGGCCGGCTCTTCGGCGCGCCCTATCTCGACCAGAACGGCCTCGGCCCCCATCTCCTCGTAAAGGCGTTCGCGGCTGGCTTCGCAGTGATCGGGGGCAACCCCGACGGCCTGATCGCCGCCAGCGTGTCGGCGGAGACGATGACGGCGGTCGCGTCGGCGCGGGCTCTGACCGTGTCCGCCTGGCTGACCGCCCTTGGGGCCTCGCTCGCCCTCGTCTCCCTGATCGACGGGATGGTCCGAACCCTGCCCAACGATCAGGTCGCCCTGCCGCGGGCGATCGCTGCCTTGATCCTCATGATCCCCGCCTACCTAGTTGCGATGGCGATTGTCAGCCAGGCGCTCAACCCCCGTGACTATGCCGTCCTGATCGCTCCCATGGCGATTCTGGCCGCCCTCGGCTACGGCGGCTTCGCCCGGATGCTGTCCGGCGGCAAGGATGGCCCGTCGATCGCGTCCAGCGGCGTCCAGCTCTTTGCCATCATCCTCATCGTCGCGACCGCCGTTCAGCGCAGTGTGACCAGCCTTCCGGCGATCGCGGACCCGGCGACCCGTCCGCTGGCGGCGGGGGTCGGCAGCGCCAATGGTGCGACCTATCGGCAGAAGGTCGGCCTGGCCGACAGCCTCGCCGAGGGTTTCGGGCTCACCGGGGCGCTCGCCGCGCGCCGTCTCGGGATGGTCGAGTTGGTCGACGACGGATCGGGGGCGCTTGTCGCCCGGCCGCTCTGGGAGGCCTCGGCGATGAGCTACATCCTCGCCCGTCGCAACGTGCCCGCGGAATCGCCGTCGGAGGGAGCCGGAGGCG
>CAYNIS010000582.1:0-2212 GCA_964397055.1 uncultured Rhodospirillaceae bacterium
GTGCTCGACGGCATCACCGGACGGCTGGTGCCGGTCGACGACCCGGCGGCGGTGGCGGAGGCCCTGGCCAAGGCGCTCGACATGGCGCCCGCCGATCGGGCGGAGCTCGCACGCCGCGGGATTGCCCATGTCGCCGCCAACTTCTCCAAGACGGCGATGACCGACAAGACGCTCACGGTCTATGACGAGGTCATGGCGACCCGGGCGGCGGACGGCCTCGTGCTCGGGTACCGATAGCGCCATGGCCGACATCCTGGTGATCAAGCTGGGGGCGCTCGGCGACTTCGTGGTCGCGTTCGAGGCGTTCCAGGCGATCCGTGCCCACCATGCCGACGACCGGATCACGTTGCTGACGACCGCCCCCTATGCGGCGCTGGCCGAGGGTTGCCCTTGGTTCGACGACATCTGGGTCGACACCAAGCCGCGCTGGTCGAACCCCGGCGGCTGGCTGGGGTTGCGCCGTCGGCTGCGCGGCGGCGGGTTCGCCCGGGTCTACGACCTGCAGACCTCCGACCGCAGCGGCACCTACTTCCGGCTGTTCTGGCCGGGCCCCTACCCGGAATGGTCGGGGATCGCACGCGGCTGCTCGCAACCGGATCTGAACCCGGACCGCGCCGGGACCCATGCCCTCGATCTGCGCCGGCGCCAGTTGGAGCAGGCCGGCATCGCCGGTTTCGCGCCCCCTGACATGGGCTGGCTCGCGGCCGATGTCGGCGACCTTGCACCCGCGGGCGAGTTTGCGCTGCTGGTGCCCGGTTCCGCCCCGCACCGGCCGGAGAAGCGCTGGCCCGCTGCATCCTTCGCCCGGCTTGCGGGGTTCCTGTCATCGGTGGGGATGACGCCGCTGGTCCTCGGCACGGAGGCCGAGGCCGACGCCGCAACGGAAATCATGATGGAAGCACCCCGCGCGGAGAGCCTGATCGGACGCACCAGCCTCCGCCAGATTGCCGCCCTCGCCCGCCGGGCCGAGGTCGCGGTGGGCAACGACACCGGACCGATGCACCTGATCGCGGCCAGCGGGTGCCGGTCGATCGTCCTGTTCTCGGGCGCGTCGGACCCGGCGCATTCCGCCCCGACCGGCGAGCGGGTCACCGTCCTGCACGCGCCGGACCTTGCCGACCTCGCCGTGGAAGCCGTGGAGGAAGCCGCAGTTTTCTGATGAATGCTGCAGTGCTCACGCAACGATGTTGCGCCAAATCATCGGAAAACTCCCCGACGGCAGCCAAGAGAGATACCCAATCAAGAAATAGACTACAAGTGGGGCACGGTTCCCACCACCTAGCCACTCCAAACATCGGCCGGGACCTTCTTCGCCGGCACCGTCGCAACTATTTGACGGGTGCCGCCGGGTCGCCGGTCCGGCGATGGCACAACTTGACCTGAGGATGAGAGATCATGTCGAACCGCGTTCCCATCACAGTCGCCCACGGTGACGGCATCGGGCCGGAGATCATGGGAGCGTCCTTGCGCATCCTGGAAGCGGCCGGGGCGGAACTCGACATCGAGACGATCGAGATCGGCGAGAAGGTCTACGAACGCGGCATCATGTCGGGCATCGAGCCGACCGCCTGGGACAGCCTGCGCCGCACCAAGGTGTTCTACAAGGCGCCGATCACCACCCCCCAGGGCGGCGGCGTCAAGAGCCTGAACGTGACGGTGCGCAAGTCGCTCGGCCTGTTCGCCAACCTGCGCCCCTGCGTCAGCTATCACCCGTTCATCGACACCAAGCATCCGGTCATGGACGTGGTGATCGTGCGCGAGAATGAGGAAGACCTCTACGCCGGTATCGAGCACCGCCAGACCGACGAGGTCTATCAGTGCCTGAAACTGATCACCCGGCCGGGCTGCGAGAAGATCGTGCGCTATGCTTTCGAGTATGCGGTCGCCAACAACCGCAAGAAGGTCACCTGCTTCACCAAAGACAACATCATGAAGCTGACCGACGGTCTGTTTCACAAGGTCTTTGACGAGATCGCGGCGGAGTACCCCGGGATCGAGAACGAACACTGGATCGTCGACATCGGGGCCGCCAAGCTGGCCGACACGCCGGAAGTCTTCGACGTCCTGGTGATGCCGAACCTATACGGGGACGTGCTGTCCGACGTCGCGGCCCAGATCGCCGGCTCCGTCGGTCTGGCCGGATCGTCCAACATCGGCGAGCCCTGCGCGATGTTCGAGGCGATCCACGGGTCGGCCCCGCGCCGCGCCGGCC
>CAYNIS010000583.1:0-2210 GCA_964397055.1 uncultured Rhodospirillaceae bacterium
CGGCGGCGAAGGCGTCGAGCGCCGCGGGTCCCGCGCGCCGCGCCCGGTCGAAAGCGTCGATGACCCGGCCATCCGGGCCCGGGGCCGGGGCGGGATCGGGCGCCGTCCGGGCGGCCAGCGCCGAGCGGGCGATGTCCGCGGCCGGATCCGCGGGGTGGCGGGCGAGGAACAGGATCAGCGCCGCGGCGCTGTCGGCGGCGGCGGCGGCGGAAAGCTCCTCGGCGACGGCGATCGCCGGGTCGCGCGCCGGCGGCACCTCGGCCCCCGCGCCGCCGGCCATGGCCGCGGCGAGCGCCGTTGCGACCAACTCTCCCGATCCCGGACCTGTGCGGGCCATCATCGCTCTCCCGACTGCCCACCGATGGGTGACGGGATCATCAATGGGCTGAAATGTGGCGCAACTTGGGATAACCTTAAGCACGCGTTAAACCCGCCCCTTCGAAGGATCACACGCCATGCTCGACGCCATGTCTCCGTCGGACGAAGGAGTTTTCCCGCCGCCCCTGCGCCTGACCTGCGCCTGCTGCGCGCACCGGGCCCCCGAGGCGACCGAGGGGCCGGGCAAGACCGTCGGCCTGCCGGTGACCGGCCCCGAGGCGGCCTTGGCGGAAACGGACGACGGCTTGGCGGAGGCCGGGGGCACCGGTCAGGCGACGACGACGGTCGGGTCCACCGGCATCCAGGGCGTCGACGCGCTGATCGAGGGTCGGCGCTGGTCCGGCTCGATCACCTATTCCGATCCCGATGCGGCGGGCGATTACCAGGCCGGCTACTTCAACGATCAGAACGGCAACGGCGTCAGTTCCCAGTTCGACGGCTTCTCGCGGCTGACCAACATACAGCAGTTGGCAATGCACGCGATCCTCAACAGTGAGGCCTCGATCTACAGCGTGGGCGGCACCACGGTCGCGGGCACGCGCGGCGGCTTCTCGGTCGAGGGCTTCACCAATCTCTCCGTCACCTATGCCGCTGCCGGGTCCGGCGCGGGCACGCTGCGGCTGGCCAACAGCGGGGACGCCGGGACGGCCTACGCCTACTTCCCGCGGACCAACAGCATCTATGCGGGCGATTCCTATTACGGGGTCAACGCGCGCAACGCGACCATCGGCACCTACGGCTATTTCACCACCATCCACGAGATCGGCCACAATCTCGGCCTCAAGCACGGGCACGAGACCGGCGGTTTCGGGGCCATGCCGTCGAACATCGACTCGATCGAATATTCGGTGATGACCTACCGCTCCTATGTGGGCGCGCCGACGAATTTCTATCGAAACGAGCAATTCGGCTATTCCCAGACCTTCATGATGTACGACATCCGCGCCCTTCAACACATGTACGGGGCGGATTACACGACCAATTCGGGCAACACGGTCTACACCTGGAGCCCGACGAACGGCACCACCTTCATCGACGGCGCGGCCTCGATCGTGCCCGGGGGCAACCGCATCTTCATGACCATCTGGGATGGCGGCGGCACCGACACCTACGACCTGTCGAACTACACCACCAATCTCAACATCGACCTCGCGCCCGGCGGGCATTCGCTGTTCTCGACCGCGCAGCGCGCCAATCTGGGCGACGGCAACTTCGCCCGCGGCAACGTGTTCAACGCGCTGCAGGTGGGCAGCAACACCGCCTCGCTGATCGAGAACGCCACCGGCGGGTCGGGCAACGACACCATTGTCGGCAACGCCGTCGCCAACACGCTCACCGGCAATGACGGCAACGACAGCCTCAGCGGCCTCGGTGGCAACGACACCCTGTTCGGGGGCGGCGGCAACGACACGCTGAACGGCGGAGCCAACGAGGACTATCTCAAGGGCGGCGGCGGCGCCGATCTCCTGCTCGGCGACACCGGCAACGACACCCTGGTGGGCGAGGACGGCAACGACACGCTCAAGGGCGGCGGCGGTGCCGACTCGCTGTTGGGCGGCAACGACAACGACGGGCTCCTGGGCGAGGCGGGCAACGACACGCTCGATGGCGGCAGCGGCAACGACAATCTCGTCGGCGGAGACAACAACGACAGCCTGGTCGGCGGCAGCGGCAACGACACACTGGCGGGCGGCACCGGCAACGACACGCTGCTGGGCGGCGATGGCAACGACAGCCTCGACGGCGGCGGCGAGACCGACCTGCTCGATGGAGGGACCGGCAACGACACGCTGCGCGAGGGGGCGACGCTGCTGGGCGGGGACGGCGACGAC
>CAYNIS010000584.1:0-2201 GCA_964397055.1 uncultured Rhodospirillaceae bacterium
CGAACAGGCCGCCGCCGGCGCGCACGCTCACCCGCCGTTCCGCCACATCGTCGATGATCGCCTGCCGGCGCCGGGCGTGTTCGGCCTCGTCCTCGACCCCGTCCAGCTCCTGGCGCACCCGCATGTCGACATTGCCGCCAAGCTGAATGTCGGTGCCGCGGCCGGCCATGTTGGTCGCGATGGTGACCGCGCCCGGCTGGCCCGCCTGGGCGACGATGAACGCTTCCTGCTCGTGGTAGCGGGCATTCAGCACCTGATGCGGGACCTTGCGCCGGCGGAGCAGCTCCGAAAGGAGCTCCGACTTCTCGATCGAGACGGTGCCGACCAGGACCGGCTGGTTGCGTTCCCGCGCGGCGATGATCTCGTCGACGATGGCGTCGTACTTCTCGCGCGCGGTGCGATAGACCTCGTCATCCTCGTCGACGCGGGCGACCGGCACGTTGGTCGGCACTTCGACCACGTCCAGGCTGTAGATCTCCTGGAATTCGGCCGCCTCGGTCACCGCCGTGCCGGTCATGCCGGAAAGCTTGGGGAACATGCGGAAATAGTTCTGGAAGGTGATCGAGGCGAGGGTCTGGTTTTCCTGCTGGATCGCCGCCCGTTCCTTCGCTTCCAGCGCCTGGTGCAGCCCCTCGGAATAGCGCCGGCCGGGCATCATGCGACCGGTGAACTCGTCGATGATGATGACCTGGTCGTCCTTGACGATGTAGTCGACGTCGCGCGTGAACAGCTTGTGGGCGCGCAACGCCTGCTGGGCGTGGTGCACCAGGTTGACGTTCTGGATGTCGTAGAGCCCGCCCTGCGTCAGCAGCCCCTTCTCGCGCAGGATCTCCTCGATCCGCTCGGCCCCGTCGTCGGTCAGGTGGACGGTCTTGAACTTCTCGTCCTTCTCGAAATCGTCGTCGCTCAAGAGCGGGATCACGTCGTCGACGGCGAGGTAGAGATCGGAGGTGTCCTGGGCCGGGCCGGAGATGATGAGCGGGGTGCGCGCCTCGTCGATCAGGATCGAATCGACCTCGTCGACGATCGCGAAGTTGAACGGCCGCTGGCACATCTCCTCCAGCCGGAACTTCATGTTGTCGCGCAGGTAGTCGAAGCCGAATTCGTTGTTGGTGCCATAGGTGACGTCGGACGCATAGGCGCGCCGGCGCTCGACGTCGGAGAGACCATGGACGATGCAGCCGGAGGTGAGGCCCAGGAAGCCGTAGACTTGGCCCATCCATTCACTGTCGCGGCGGGCGAGGTAGTCGTTAACGGTGACGACATGGACGCCCTTGCCCTCCAGGGCGTTGAGATAGACCGCGAGGGTGGCGACCAGGGTCTTGCCCTCACCGGTCTTCATCTCCGCGATGCGGCCCTGGTGCAGGATCATGCCGCCGATCAACTGCACGTCGAAATGGCGCTGGCCCAGCGTGCGCTTCGCCGCCTCCCGCACGGTCGCGAAGGCGTCGGGCAGGATGTCGTCCAGCGTCTCGCCCTTGGCGATGCGGTCGCGCAGCCAGTCGGTGCGGGCGCGCAACGCGGCATCTTCCAGCTTCTCGACCTCGGGCTCGAGCGCGTTGATGCGGTCGACCCTCTTCTTCATCGACCGCACGACCCGGTCGTTGGCCGAACCGAACACCCAGCGGGCCATGGTACGGATCATCAAGTAACCCTCTGATCGCGCAAACGGCCGCCCGGGCCGGGGCGACGGAACAGCCGCTCAAGATGGCCCGCGGACCGGCAGAAACGATGGCGAACCGGCACCGGCGGGCTTGCGGGAGCCAGCACGGCCCTTCCGGCCACGGCGTGGCACTACCGCCGTGAGACGACGACCATAGGGCAGCGCCGGGAAAATCGCGACCATGCGATGCATGGGGTCACGCGGGCGGCTGCCCACCTCCTGAGGTGGCGCGGCCCGGCACCCCTGTCAACGTGAAGCGGGCAACGTGAAGCGGGCAACGCAAAGCGGGCAACGCAAAGCGGGCAACGCAAAGCCGGCAACGCAAAGCGGGCGACTGAACGGGGCCAACGTGACGGGGGCATCGCTTTACCTGCCCTGCGGGCGGGTGCACTAATCGCGCTTCGACCCGATGCTCCGCCGATGCGACGGCCGAGCCCCCGTGGCTTCAAGGACAGCCCGACATGACCCTGACGTGCCCGACACGCCGCCGCCGGATGCCGGCGACGGTTCTCGCCGCCGCCGCTGTCCTGGCGGTGAC
>CAYNIS010000585.1:0-2194 GCA_964397055.1 uncultured Rhodospirillaceae bacterium
CGATCAGCCACGAGCGCTACAGCCTCGCCCGCGCGATCGGCACGGCCTCGGTGGAGCCGGTTTCGCTCAACCCGTCGCCGCCCAGCCCGATCACCGCATCGCTGCTCGCCCGCCTTTACGGACGCGCGGCCGTGGTCGGCTTCGGCCGCCTGCTGGCCCGCCGGCAGCTGCCGGTGCTGCGCCGGCTCTCCTACCTCGTGCCGCGACGGAAGCCGGATGCCGGCCGCTTGCGCCGCCGGCTGATCGCCTGGGTCGAGGATCACCGCCGCTGGCGCCGCCTGGAAGCGGCGGTCGAGCTTGACCGGCTCTCGGCGGCCGACCTCGTCGCCCTGGTCGACCGGGCCGTCGACCGCCTGCAGCACGTCGACTTCCCCTTCGCCCAGTGGCTTGGCGGGGCGGCAGAGGCGGTCCCCGACCTGGTCGTCGCGAAGGCCGGCGACTATGCCGACGCGCTGAGTGCCGAACGCCTGGTCAGGCTTGGCGGGACCGGCGACGACACGGCCTTTCTTGGCGCCTTCGGCCACCGGGCCGAACGTGACTTCGATCTCGCCTGCCCGCGCTTCGCGGAAGCCGGTGGCGAACGGTTCCGGGACACGGATGCGGGGTCGAGCGGCCTCGACCCGGATCGGCCGGTGACCGCGGCGCTGGCGAAGGACGATGTCCACCACCTGATCACCTGGAACATCGCGCTGATGCGCCGGGTCCTGCTGGCGCTCGCCGAGCGCACCGGGCTGGGCGAAACCGTCTTCGCCCTCAGCCTCGAGGAGATCGCCGCCCTCGACGTCGCCAAGCTGCCCGACCGCGATCACCTGAAGAAGCGCCTGGACCGCTGGCAGGCCCTCCAGGCGGTCGACCTGCCGACCAGCTTCGCCGCCACCAGCCTCGACGACGACGACCGCTTCGAAGGGCTGACCCACGAACCCACGGTCAAGGCCGGGGCGGCCGCCAAGAGCGCGAGTGTGACCGGCATCGACCATCCGATTACCGCCGCGGTGACCCGCGTCGATATCGCGGAGGATGTCGGGGACAAGCTGCTCGACGGCCGGATCGTCATCACGGCGGAGGGATTTACCAGCCTCGTCCCCCACCTGCCGATGGTTGCCGGTGTCGTCTGCCGGTCGGGCGGCGCGCTCTCCCATCTCGCGATCGTCGCCCGGCATTTCGGCGTGCCGGCGATCATCGGGGCCGGCGGCGACACCGACGCGCTCGCCGATGGCGACCTCGTCACCATGATGCCGAACGGCGCGCTGAAGCCCGCCCAGCCCCAGGCACGCGCCGCCTGAACCTGCGTCAGCCGGCGGCGAGGCCGTCGCCGGCGGGATCGCTGGCCGCCGCCTGGGCGAATTCGACCGGCCCGTAGCAGGACCCGACCTTGCTCTCATGCTCCCGGTAGAGCTTGCGGGCGAGGCCGATGCCGTTGAAGGCGCAGGCGTCGAGGTGCTCGCAACTGCCGCAGCCGAAGCTGCCGCGCTGCATCCAGGCGGCATTCTGCACGCTCAGGCGCTGCACGACCGGACCGCCGACGATCGTCTCCAGGGACTGGGACGCGATCGAGCCGAGCGGCCGGCCCTCGTTGCGGTCATCCATGATGACGTCGCCGAACATCGTGTAGGCAACCGGGAACACCGACAAGTCCGCCCCGATGTGGAAGGTCGCCCGGGTGAACCGGGTGTAGTCGCCGGCGGCCCGGAACCGCTCCAGCTCGGCGGCGAGGTGGCGCCGGCCGGGCGCGTTCGCGGAATAGAACCGCCGGGCATAGTCCGTGGCACTGGTGACCGAGTAGCGATAGTGACGCCGTTCCAGGTTGGCGAGCGTCGGGGTGAAGCCGAGGGCGACCGGCTGCGGCCCCAGCGTCTCGTCGACCAGGGCGACCAGTCGTTCCGGGCTGTAGCGGTCGAGCACCACTTCGCTCAACAGCACCTGGAGGTGCAGTTCGGGTGCCCGGCCGATCGCATGGCGCACGCGCTCGGCATAATCAGGGCTGCGCTCCAGGCGGACCGGATCGACGGTGATGTCGAACACCGCCTCCGCGTCGTGATCGCGCAGGAGATCGAGGGCAGTGGCGTAGTGCTGGCGGCGGTCGGCCTCGACCAGGGTCATCGTGGCCGCGAGGCCGAGACCGGCACCCGCAGCCGCCGCGTAGTAGGCCGCCTGGACGTCATGGGGCAACCAGGGGACGTCGCCGAAGGCCAGG
>CAYNIS010000586.1:0-2193 GCA_964397055.1 uncultured Rhodospirillaceae bacterium
GCTGAGTTCGCTCGCGGTCTCGGCACTCAAACGGGCGACAAGGTCCGCCACACGGGTCGCACTGCCGTCCTGGCTGACATCGCTGACATCGCCGCCCGGGGGCGCGTCGGTGAGGCGCGTCTGGTCCGACTCCGCCATGTTGTCCCTCGTCGTTCGGGACCCTTACGAAACGCTGAAGAGCATACCCGACCTGCGCAAATCAGGAAACGGACGTGGCGGACATCGAATGGGTTCAGCCGCCGACACCGAAGATCCACAAGGCGGCGGAGGCGACCAGGGCGTAGGTGGCAAGGACGATCACCCAGGCGATCGCCGCCATGCCCATGCCGACGACGATGAACAGGCCGTCGCGTTCGATGAGCCCGATCGACAGGATCGCGATGGCGATGCCGGGTGCGGTGTTGGTCAGCGGCAGCGGGATGCAGACGGTCAGTGCCAGCGCCAGGATGAGCGCGCCGATGAAGGGTTCCGCGCGCGCGCCGGCCAGCCAGCCATGGCGCGGCTGGGCCACGGCCTCGGCCCGTTCCAGCCAGGGCCTGGCGGTTTCCACCATGCGCGCGAAGCCGGCGGTGGAGAAGCTCTGCCGCCGCGCGAACTCCGGCATCCAGGGATGACGCCGCGCGAAGACCATCTGCAGCGCGATCAGCACCATCGGCACGCCCATGATCACCGGGATGCCCCAGAGGCCCGGGATGCAGCAGGGCAGTGCCAGGATCAGTATGAGAAGGCCGAACGCCCGCTCCTCCAACTGGTCGACGACCTCGCCCAGGGTCAGGCGTTCCTGCCCCCAATTGCGCGCAAGGTCGGCGAGGACCTGCGAAACCCGGCGCGGATGGTCGTCGCCGGCAGGATCGCCGGCGGCCTCTGGTGCGGTCATCTGGCGTGCTTTCGGCTGGGTGGAGCAGAGGCCGGCGGCCGCGGGCTGCTTGAACCTGGGCGCCGAACATGACTTGCTTGCCCTGCAACCGCCCGCGGGTGACGAAAAGGGCCGCAACTGCGGTGCCGGAGACTACGCGATGAACGTTGTGATCGTCGATGATGTCCTGCCCAACGCGCTCCTGATCAAGGGGCTGGTGCGGCGCATCGACAACGTCACGGCCATGACCTTCACCGACCCTGTCGAAGCGCTCGCCTGGTGCGAGGCGAACCGCCCCGACCTGATCATGCTCGACTACACCATGCCGCGGATGGACGGCGTGACCTTCCTGACGCGGTTTCGGGAGGTCGAGCATCTGACCGACGTCCCGGTCGTCGTGATCACCGCCGAGCAGGGGCAGGAAGCGCTCTATTCCGCCCTCGATGCCGGTGCCAACGACTTCCTGAAGAAGCCGGTCGACCATGTCGAACTGATCGCGCGGACCCGCAACATGCTGCGCCTGCGCGCGCGCCAGGTCGAACTGAGCGAGGCGAACGAGAAACTCTACGTGATGGCGACCACGGACGCGCTCACCGGCGTCCACAACCGCCGCTACTTCCTTGAGAAGACCCGGCACGAGATCGGGCGGTCGCGGCGCTACAAGAACCCGCTGTCGCTGGCGATCCTCGACGCGGACTTCTTCAAGCATGTCAACGACAACTACGGCCACGCCGCCGGCGACGCGGTCCTGCGCACCCTTGCCCAGCGCTGCGTCGATCAACTGCGCACGGTCGACATCGTCGGCCGGGTCGGCGGCGAGGAGTTCGGCCTGTGCTTGCCGGAGACGCCGGTGGAAAACGCCTATGGCGCCATCGAACGCCTGCGAATCGCCGTGGCCGAGCGGCCGATCGATTTCGAGGGCACGCCGATCCAGGTGACGGTCAGCCTGGGCCTGACCGGGTTCCGCGCCGACGACGACACCGACATCATTTTCCGGCGCGCCGACACCGCCCTCTACGACGCCAAGGCCAAGGGGCGGAACCGCGTCGTCCTGGCCTGAGAGCCTCGCGACGAACCCAAGCAGACTGGGTCAGTCTGGTGGAACGCGCGCGAGAGCATTTTCCAGTCGGACGGAATCGTCCCGGCGGTTCGGAAAATGCTCAGATTCAATTGGTTGGCGCGCGTTCCGAACCGCGATGTGGGCCCACATCGCTGGAACACGCGCGAGAGCATTTTCCAGCCGGACGGAATCGTCCCGGCGGTTCGGAAAATGCTCAGATTCAATTGGTTGGCGCGCGTTCCGAACCGCGATGTGGGCCCACATCGCTGGAACACGC
>CAYNIS010000587.1:0-2184 GCA_964397055.1 uncultured Rhodospirillaceae bacterium
GTGGGCCCCGGCCGCATCGACCTGCTGGTCGAAGAGGCGGCCGACCGGCTCGACCGCGCGGTGTCGGCGGAACTAGCCCCGCTGAAGCTCGACAAGGCCCGGTTCCTGACCCGGGTCGAACCATTGCCCGAAGGCCAATGGGGCCCGAGCGGCATGGACCGCGTGACGTTCGAGGTCGCGACCAACCCCGGTGCGGCACCCGGCCCCTTGTCCAAGGTCGCCTCCGGCGGCGAGCTCGCCCGCTTCATGCTCGCGATCGAGGTCGTCCTCGGCCATGTCGGCAGCGTGCCGGTCATGGTCTTCGACGAGGTCGACGCCGGCATCGGCGGCGCCGTCGCCGACGCGGTCGGCGAACGACTGGCGCGCCTGGCCCGGCACATCCAGGTCCTGGTGGTGACCCACAGCCCGCAGGTGGCCGCCGCCGGCGACCGCCACTGGCAGGTCGCGAAGTCCGAAGGGTCCGGCGAAGTGCCGGTGACGACCGTCGCCCGGCTGGAGGGCGCCGACCGTCAGGAAGAGATCGCGCGCATGCTGTCGGGTGCCCGGATCACCGACGAAGCGCGGGCGGCGGCGGTCAGCCTGATCGATGCGGCGAGGAAGCGGCGGGCCCCACCACCGCAGCAAGGGACCAAGGGACGCGCGCCGCGGCGCAAGGGAGCAGCCCGATGAATGACGCGTTGCGGGAAAGAGCGGTCGACCAGCTGACCGTGGATGAGGCGGCCGCGGAGCTGGCATCGTTGGCCGCGGAGATCGCGCGGCACGATCAGGCCTATCATGGCGAGGACGCGCCGATCATCGCCGACGCGGACTATGACGCGCTCACCCGGCGCAACACCGCGATCGAAGCCCGTTTTCCGAGCCTGATCCGTGCCGACAGCCCGTCCGGGCGGGTCGGTGCGGCGCCGGCCTCCGGCTTTGCCAAGCACCGCCACGCGGTGCCCATGTTGTCGCTCGGCAACGCCTTCTCCCAAGACGACGTCCAGGACTTCCTCGACGGTGTCCGCAACTTCCTGAAGGAGCTGCGCGACGATCCGGAGGCCACCATCGACATCCTGGCCGAACCGAAGATCGACGGGCTTTCCTGCTCGCTCAGGTACGAGAAGGGACGCCTGGTGCTGGCGGCGACCCGTGGCGACGGAGCGGAGGGCGAGGTGGTCACCGACAACGTCCGCACGATTGCCGACGTGCCGGCCACGCTTCCCGGCGCGGTCCCGGATGTCGTCGAGATCCGGGGCGAGGTCTATTTCGAGCGTGCGGCCTTCCTGGCGTTCAACCGGGAGCGGACGGAGCGCGGCGAACAGGTCTTCGCCAACCCGCGCAATGCCGCCGCCGGATCGCTGCGCCAGCTGGACGCGACGATAACCGCGGGCCGCCCGTTGCGCATGTTCGCCTATAGCTGGGGCGAACTGTCGGAACCGGTCGCGGAGACCCAGTCGGGCTTCCGCGAGCGGCTTCGGGACTGGGGCTTCAGCCTGAACGAGCCGGCGCGGCTGTGCCGGTCGGTCGCCGACCTCATGGACTATTACCAGGGGATCGAGCGCCAGCGGGGCGACCTGCCGTTCGACATCGACGGCGTGGTCTACAAGGTCGACCGGGTCGACCTGCAACGGCGCCTGGGCTTCGTCAGCCGCGCGCCGCGCTGGGCGACCGCCCACAAGTTCCCGGCGGAACAGGCCGAAACCCGGGTCGAACGCATCACCATCCAGGTCGGCCGGACCGGCAAGCTAACCCCGGTCGCCAATCTCGCCCCGGTCACGGTCGGCGGTGTCGTGGTCCAGCGTGCCACGCTCCACAATGAGGACGAGATCGCCCGCAAGGACGTGCGCGAGGGCGACACCGTGGTGATCCAGCGCGCCGGCGATGTCATCCCCCAGGTCGTGCGGGTGGTGACGGAAAAGCGGCCGGAAGGAACCGCCCCCTTCGACTTTCCCCATGCCTGCCCCGAATGCGGGTCGGCGGCCGTGCGCGCGGAGGGCGAGGTCGACCGGCGCTGCACCGGCGGCCTGATCTGCCCGGCCCAGGCGGTCGAGCGGCTGAAGCACTTCGTCGCCCGGGACGCCTTCGACATCGACGGACTGGGCGACAAGATCGTCCGCCTGTTCTTCGCGGAGGAGATCGTCAGGCAGCCCGCCGACCTGTTCACGCTGGAGGCGCGCGACGCCGAGGCGGAGCTGCCGATCGCCC
>CAYNIS010000588.1:0-2184 GCA_964397055.1 uncultured Rhodospirillaceae bacterium
CCAGGAACAAGGGGCCGGAAGCGCCGGTCGGCGCGGGTCGTGGGGCAACCGCCCGCGATGTCGCAGCACCCTCGGGGGGTGCTGTGCCGCAGGCCGCGATCAGAACGCCGGCACAAAGCGGACCCAAGGTCCGCAACAGGAAGGAGGTGAGCATGTGACCGGAGGCCTCCGCCATGCCGGGGCAGTTATCTCGCAGGCGAGCCTACCACGGATGCGGCCCTGAGCGCTCCCCGGACGAGCCGGGTGAAGCTGTGGGTGCCAAGGCACAGGATGTGGGCGGGGCGCTGTTCCGCGATCAGCCGGCGAAAGACGTCCGCCGCCCCTGCCACATCCTCGTTGAAGAGGTCGGCGATGAGCCGGCCGCCCAGCTCCGCCTTGGTCCGCTCGAAGCGGATATCGCCGCGCGGGCGCTGCACGGCGACATGCCAGGGGTCGATCCCCCGGGCGCGGAAGATCGCGAGCACGCCGTCGATGTCCTTGTCGTCCGGCAGCGAAAGGATCACGGCGAGGCGATCACCGGTCTCCCCAATCAGGCGGTCGAGGAAGCCCGTATCGAGCGAACCCGCCTGGATCAGGCTCTCATAGGTCACCTGGACCGCATCGCCGTCAGCGCCGGCCAGGGTCCCGGTGCCGAATGCCCCCTGATCGGGGCCGAGATCGACCGGCACCGGCACCCCGCAGCCGAGATAGGCCCGCAAGGCACGGCCGGCGATCGCCCGGTTTACCGCGACCCAGCCCGGCGCGGGGGCGGTCGGATCCGGCGGCGGCACGGTCACTTCCTGCCCGGCAGCATCGAGTTCTCGCGCCCAGGGGATCGTCGTCGGCCCGATGACCAACTGTTCCGTCACCTCCCCCAGGGCCAGCTTGTTGGCGGCAATGTCGGCGAGGGTCGGGCCGATATAGGCCAGATGCTCGGGCAGGATCGCCGTGACCACGCCGACCTTGGCGGGGATGCGGCCGGCCTCGTCGTGCTTCGCCCCGCGCCCGGTCTCGATCACGAAGTGGGCGACCCGGCGGTCGCGGAAATGCAGGAGCGCCATCAGGAGAAAGATGCCGAAGGGCGAGAGGTAGCGGCCGGGCGGCAGGGCTTCGGCGCGTCGGTCGAGCGCCGGCTTCAGGCGTTCGTAGAGCCGCACGAACTCCCCGCGGTCCGGCCAGCGGCCGTCGATGCGCATGCGGTCGGGATAGTCGTCATCCTCCGGGGAGATGCACAGGCCCACCGGCTGGTCCGGGAAGGCGTCATGGAGCGCCCGCGCAATGAGCTGGGAGACGGTGCCCTTGCCCTTCGATCCGGTGACCAGGATCGTCCGATCCGGCGGCGGCAGGAGGCCGAGGTCGCGGGCAACACCCAGGATGATCTCCGGGTCCCGGGTATCGCGGTCGAGCCGGCCACGGTTGATCGGCTTGGCCGCGACGGAGGTCCGGTAGATGTCGGTCAGCGTCGCTTGATAGCGGGCATCCCCGTCGTCGACCTGCGCGCCCAGGGCTCGTCCCTCTTCAGTCGGCGGAAGGAGCGGCCCGGCTGCCGGGCGGGATCAGGATTTCCCGCCGGCCGACATGGTTGGGGGCGGAGATGTGGCCGTCCGCCTCCATGCGCTCGACGATGCGGGCCGCGCGGTTGTAGCCGATCTGCAGCTGACGCTGGACGAAACTGACCGAAACCCGCCGCTCCCGCGCGACGATCGCCAACGCCTGGTCGTAGAGGCTATCACCGGACGGGCCGAAGACCGGGGCGTCGCCGCTCGCGGCCCCGTCCTCGCCATAGTCCTCCTCGTCCTCCTCGGTGATCTCGGCGAGGTAGGACGGTTCCCCTTGCGACTTCACATGGCCGACGATGTCCTCGACCTCCGCGTCGGACACGAAGGGGCCGTGCACGCGGGTGATCCGCCCACCGCCCGACATGTAGAGCATGTCGCCCTGGCCGAGCAGCTGTTCGGCACCGCTGTCGCCGAGGATCGTGCGGCTGTCGACCTTGGAGGTGACGGCGAAGGAGATGCGGGTCGGGAAGTTCGCCTTGATCGTGCCGGTGATGACGTCGACCGACGGCCGCTGGGTCGCCATGATCAGGTGGATGCCGGCCGCGCGCGCCATCTGCGCCAGGCGCTGGATCGCCCATTCGATGTCCTTGCCCGCGACCAGCATCAGGTCGGCGAATTCGTCGACCACGACGACGATGTAGGGCAG
>CAYNIS010000589.1:0-2182 GCA_964397055.1 uncultured Rhodospirillaceae bacterium
GAGCCCGCCGATCAGGACCCAGCCGAGGAAGCTCAAGAGGGCGAGGGTGTGGACGACCGGCGCGTACCAGGCCGCCGCCCGGTCGGCGAGGGCGACATGGCGCGCCTTGCGGCTTTCCGCCGCCTCCATCAGGCGGACGATCTCGCCGAGGAGCGTGCCCTCCCCGACCGCGGTGACGGAAACCGTGATCGGACTGTCGAGGTTGACCGTGCCGGCGAACACCTGCGTCCCGGCGGTGGCGGCGACCGGCAGGCTCTCGCCCGTGATCAGGCTCTGGTCGAGGCTGGAGGTGCCGGTCTCGACAACGCCGTCGATGCCGATCCGGCTGCCGGCGGCGACCAGCACGCGCGCCCCCTTGGCGACCTCCTCCGGCCGGCGTTCGACCGCGCGGCCGTCCTCGTCCAGGACGGTGACGGTGCCGGCGCCGAGGGCGACCAGACGTTCCGCCGCCGAGCGGGCTCGGCCGCGCGCCCGCCGATCGAGAAAGCGCCCGATCAGCAGGAAGAACAGCAGCATCAAGGCACTTTCGAAATAGGTGTCGCGCCCGCCGGTGAAGGTCCCGACGACGCTGACCGCGGTCGCCAGGACGACACCGATGGAGATCGGGACGTCCATGTTGGTGCGCCAGCGGCTGAGCGCCGACCACGCCGAACGGAAGAACGGGCGCCCGCCGAAATAGACCGCCGGCAGCGCGATCAGGGCGGCGATCCAGTGGAACAGGCCGCGCGTGCCCTCTCCCATGCCGGAGACGTGGCCGGCCCAAACGGAGATCGACAGCAGCATGACATTGGCCATGGCGAAGCCGGTGATGCCCATCGCGAGGAGCAGGGCGCGCTCCTCCCCCTGGTCGGCCGCCCCCAGCCGGGCCGGGTCGAACGGATGCACCGGAAAGCCGATGTCGGCCACCGCCCGGGCGAAGCGGTTGCCCAGCGTCTCCGGCCCGGACCAGCTGACGGTCAGGCGCCGGGTGGTGAAGTTGACCCGGGCGGAGACGACCGCGGGCTCCGCCCGCAGGCGGCTTTCGATCTTCTTCACGCAGCCGCCGCAATGAATGCCCTCCACCATCAGGTGGAGGGTCGGGCGACCATCGGCGTCATGGGTGACGAACGGCGTCACATCGGCGTCGGCCGTCGCATCGGGGCGTGCCGACGGGGCACCGACAGCCCTGGGGGAAAGCTCGGCAGCCGTCATCGCGGAACCACGAAGGTCCGGGTCGCGACGTGGCGCGCCGAGCCCTCGCGCGTGATCACGGCACGGGCCTGCCAGCGCCCGCCGCCGTCGAGGTCGGCGTCGGCGTGGTAACGACCGTCGCCGATATGGCCGAGGGTCAGGGTCTGGTCATAGGCGGTGGAGGTGCGTCGCATCAGGGTGACGACGACGGTCGCGTCGGTGATCGCGGCCCCCTCCCGGTCGACGAGCTTGACCCCGACACCCGGGCCGCTGGCGACCAGGCCGGCCGGGTCGAAGCCGATCGAGACCTCCCAGCCCTGTTCGCGCTGGGCTTCCAGTGCGGCCAGTTCCCGGTTGTAGGCGAGGCCCTTGTCATAAGACGCGGCGGTGGTGAGCCCGGTCCAGGATGTCAGCGCGATCCAGATCATGATCACGTTGGCGACCAGGAAGACGCCGAACAGGCCGACGAAGGTCCAGGGGATCCAGGGGTCGAACGGGTGCGGGCCCTCCCCCTTGCGCCAGGGGGCCTTGCGCCCCCAGGGATCGATCGCGTTGTCGGTCATCGTGAACTCACTCGCAGGCTTCAAAAAGGGGTCAGCGGTCGGGCGCGCGGAACACGGTCTCGTGGGTTGCCACGACCGCCCCGTCGGCATCGGTCAGCGTGAAGGTGATGTCGGCGGCGTGGAACACGGCCCCGCGCGGTACGCCGACGAAGAGGCGCAGGCTTTCGACCGAGTCCGGCTCGACCGTCACGGGGAGTTCGGTCGCGCCGGAGGGCTGGTCGTCGATCGACCACACGGACGCGGCTTCTATGCCGTCGATGGCCAGGGTGTAAGTCGCCGCCTCCCGTTCCTTGTTGATCAGGCGCACGGTGTAGGCGTTGCGCACCGACCCGTCGGAAAGGGTGACGAACAGCGGGTTGCGGGTGTGGATGATCGAGACATCGACGGCCGACCGGCTCATCAACCCGGCCAGGGTCAGGCCGCCGATCACGACCAGCAGCGCCATGTAG
>CAYNIS010000590.1:0-2178 GCA_964397055.1 uncultured Rhodospirillaceae bacterium
CCCAGGTGCAGGCCAACTTCAGCGGCACTCTCGGCGGCACGGCGGTGCGATCCGCCGGCGGCACCAGGCGCTGCGCGAGCTGGCGGTGAAGCTCTACCCGCAGTTGGCGCATGCCGAATGGCGGTATGCGTGGGGCGGCAATGTGGCGATGACCCGAAACCACCTGCCGGGGCTCTACCGGCTCTCGGACCGGGTCGTGGCCGGCATCGGCTTCAACGGCCGCGGGGTCGGGCATGGCGACCTCGATGGGCACGCTCCTGGCGGACTGGGCGTCCGGCATGCCGGAGGCGGAGTTGGATTTCCCGATCACCAGGCCGGAGCCACTGCCGTTCCACCGGTTCCGCAACCTCGGCGTCGGCATCACCGTTGCCGTGTTCGGCATGCTCGACCGTTTCAAGATCTAGTGGAGATCGCCGACGAAACTGGATCCGTGCTCTCCGCAGTGAAACCGAAACGATCGTCCCGGCGAATGGGGAGATGCGCCGTCATGCGGGGCAGGGCTCCGGCAGCCTGCTGCTTAAGGTGGCGTCGTCATCAGCTCAGGGCCGGATGGTATCGGTCGAGCCGACATCGGCCATCAAGCCGACGCCTTGAACCAACACCGGGAGGAAAGACCCCATGACGCGGTCGATTGCCTGCAACGCCCCCGTTCTCCTGACCGTCTGGGTGCTTTCGGTGTTCCTGATCGGCGGCGGTGCGGCCCGGGCGGAAGACGCGAAAGCGCTGTCGCCGCATGTGATCGAACGCTTCGGCGAACCCCCGGCGGTCCCGGATGGCCCGTTGGCGGAGGAAGTCCGGATCGCCGTCCAGAGTGCGTTCATCGACAGCATGGTCAATTCGACCTGGGGGACGGAACAGACGGTTGCAATCCTCGTCATCTCCCAGTCGAAGGACCCCCGGCTGGTCTGGCTGATCAGCGACATGCTGCGCTTCGTGCCGCAGCCCGCATTGAACTCGCTGCTCGTCGACGCAGCCGGGGAACTGCTCGGCAAGGAACTGTCGACCCAGAACGCCTGGGGGGTCGTGACCGACCACCTGATCGCCTGGGACATTCCGGCACCGCCGAACTACCTGGAGGCGAAGCGCGCGATCTTCACCAGCGCCATCCCCGGCTGGGACCGGATCTTCGTCGAGGGCGACATCGACTGGCGCCACGTTTCCTGGGGCGGCGTGCTGATCGACGATCGCGCCTACGACACGACCGATGAGCCGTGCAACTGCATCCCCGCCGCCGACAACCCGGAAGTCAGCAGTGCCGAGGACGCGACCTGGCTGAAGGACGAGGACATCGTCTTCGGGGTCGAGGTGAACGGGGAGTACCGGGCCTACCCGCGCCGGATCATGGAAGTCCGGGAAATGGTCAACGACACCCTGGGCGGGCGCGACCTCGGCATCCCGTACTGCACGCTGTGCGGGGCGGCCCAGGCCTATTTCACCGACCAGCTGCCCGACGGTGTCGCGCGGCCGATCCTGCGGACCTCGGGCCTGCTGATCCGCTCCAACAAGGTGATGTACGACGTCGAGACCTATTCGGTGTTCGACACCTTCCTGGGCAAGGCGGTGACCGGCCCGCTGGCGGAGAAGGGCGTGCAGTTGGAACAGGCCTCGGTGTCACCACCGACTGGGGAACCTGGAAGGAGGCGTATCCCGAGACCACGGTCCTGGTCGAGGCGCTGGCGCTGGGCCGCGATTTCGACTTCCGCAACGGCCGCGATGCCGATGGGCCGATCTTCCCGGTCGGCGATGTCGACCCGCGGCTTCCCGTGCATGAGGACATTGTCGGCGCCATCACCGACAGCGGCCGGCCGGTCGCGTTCCAGCGCAGTGCGGCTATGGTCACGTTGCGCAACGGTGAACCGGTGGCGTTCGAGAATGTCCGGCTGGAGATCAGTGCCGGCGGCATCAAGGCGGTGGACGAGGACGGCAGCGACCTCGGCAGCCACGAGGCGTTCTGGTTCGCCTGGTCGCAGTTCCACCCCGACACGGCGCTCTGGTCGCAATAACCGACGCGCCAACACCGCCGCCCCGTCCGGATGGCGGATGGGGTGGGATTCGAACCCACGAGGGCCGTGAAGCCCTGCCGGTTTTCAAGACCGGTGCATTCAACCGCTCTGCCACCCATCCGGGCATCCCGACCATAGCAGCCGCCGCGCCCGCCGAGTAGGGGTGAGACGGCGA
>CAYNIS010000591.1:0-2164 GCA_964397055.1 uncultured Rhodospirillaceae bacterium
TCGCGACTGGCGCCTGCTCTTCGCGCTGCGGCTGGCGCGTGACAGCGGCGGCATCGATCGACCGGGCATGGCGGCGGTCGAACTTCTCGCCGGCCGGCTGCCGAAACTCCTGCCCGCGCCGAACCCGCCGGGCCTGATCCACGGCGATCTTTGGGCCGGCAACGTCCTTGTCGGGCGTGACGGCAGGGTGGCCGGCTTTATCGACCCCGCGATCTATTTCGCCGATCCGGAGATCGAGCTTGCCTTCGCCACCCTGTTCGACAGCGTGGGCTCGGCGTTTTTCGATGGCTACAGGGAGGTGCGCCCCCTCGACCGCGGCTTCTTCGAGGTGCGCCGCGACCTCTACAACCTCTACCCCCTGCTCATCCACGCGCATCTTTTCGGCGCCGGTTACGGGACGGCTGCGGCGGCCGGCGCGGCCCGTCTGGCTGCGCTTGCCGGGTGATATCGTCGCGCGGTTTCGCACTGCCCCTGATTCGGCCTAATCTCGTGGCGATCCTGAAGCCCTCGCAAGCCTGCCCGAGGACCTGATCGATGTTGTTTGCGCCGCGCCTCACCGCCCTTTTCGCCGCCGTTGCGATGGTCCTTGCCGTCGGCCCCGCGGCCGCCCAGGGCAGCCGGTTGGATCAGGTGTTCAGCCTGCCGCCCGAACCCAAGCCCCTGGGTCCGAACGAGGTGTCGGCGGAGACCATCCAGATGATCGGCAAGCTCCTGGACGAGGCACCGGATCCGCAAGGCGGGACGGTCTATGCCATGGAGCTCGAATGGCGCGGGCTCAACACCTATGCGTGGCCGGAGGAACGGTTCTTCGGGTCCAACGGCACGGTCTGCCGCTGGCTCTATTTCGGCCAGCCGCAGACCCTGGCGGTGGCGGAGAAGGCGATCGCCTGTGCCGGTCCGGACCGCCGCTGGCAGCTGGCGCGGGAGCCGGCCGACCTGCCCGCCGGCTTCCAGGTGCCGTTCAGCGAGAACCCGGTCGCGATCGTCTCGCGCCCCTCGGCGCCCAGCGTCGCCGGCCCGCTGCCCTGGCCCGAGATCCCGCCGATCGCCGCCCCCCAGCCGGGTCTGCCGCGCGCGCAGCCGGCCCCGTCCTTCCAGACCCGGCCCGACTATCGCCCGTCGGTCCAGCCGACGACCCCGCCGCCAAGCTGGCAGCAACCGAATGCGCCGAAGCCGCCGGCCGGCGATGACGGGCTGAACGACCGACCCTGGCTGCGCAACTGATCCGACGACGACCGGGAAGGACGTGATGACCGAGACTACGAAGGGCGGCCGCACGGGCGCGCAGATTCTGGCGGCGGCGCTGGCGGCCAATGGCGTCGATCTCGCCTTCGGCATCCCGGGGGAAAGCTACCTCGCCCTCCTCGACGCGCTCTACGACCATAACCGCTTGAGGTTCGTCATCTGCCGCCAGGAGGGCGGTGCCACGATGATGGCCGACGCCTATGCCAAGCTCACCGGCAGGACCGGGGTCGCCATGGTCACCCGCGGGCCGGGGGCGACCAACGCATCCTCCGGCCTCCATGTCGCATTCCAGGATTCGAGCCCGCTGGTGCTGCTGGTCGGGCAGGTCGCGCGCGACATGACCGAGCGCGAGGCGTTCCAGGAGATCGACTACCGCCGGGCCTTCGGCCAGCTCGCCAAATGGGTGGCGGAGATCGACGACCCGAAGCGCATTCCCGAGATGGTCAATCGCGCCTTCGCGACCGCGCAGTCGGGGCGGCCGGGGCCGGTGGTCCTGTCCCTGCCGGAGGACATGCTGACCGATCGGGCGCAGGCAATCGACCTCGATGCCGCCGATCCGGTGACGGCATGGCCCGCCCCCGCACGGATGCAGGATTTCCACGCCCGCCTGGCGGCGGCTGAGCGCCCGTTGATCCTAGTCGGCGGCGGCGGCTGGTCGCCGGCGGCCGCGTCGACGCTGGCACAAGTGGCTGCCGCGTCCAGCCTGCCGGTTGCCGCGTCCTTCCGCTGTCAGGACTTCCTCGACAACAGCACGGGGAACTACGTCGGCGTGGTCGGCATCGGGCCCAACCCGACGCTGGGTGCCTACGCGAAGGAGGCCGACCTGATCGTCGCCATCGGCGCCCGCCTCGGCGAGATCACGACCGGCGGCTACACGCTTCTGACGCCGCCGAGGTCGGCCCAGGGACTGGTCCATGTC
>CAYNIS010000592.1:0-2163 GCA_964397055.1 uncultured Rhodospirillaceae bacterium
ACTGTCTCCGACCCCGAAGGAAGGAAGACCGTAATGAGCCTTCTCAAACGGGCGCTCCCGTTCGACACTATCGTCTGGCGACCCCGGCACCATCGAGGGGGACCAACCTCCGTTCTCCGTTATCTCGGCGCTGAGCTCGTAGCTGCCGCGTTCGATCCAGCTTCCCATCTCCAGCTCACCCGACACTCCAGGTCAGCGGCCCCTCGCTCGCCCCGACCTGCTCCAGGATCCTGCTCGCTTCCTCACTCCACTCGGGCCGTTGCCAGAAGTGCCTGCCGTCCTGCTCGATCTCGACCGCGTCCATGTATTTGAGCGCCTTGTCGAGCTTCGACCAGGGCAGTTCTGTCCTCCGCTCGGCCTCCCGCATGCACATCAGCGCCATCACGCACAGCGTCACGTGCGCCCGGATCCGGCGGTCCGCTCGGTGATGCATCGGCCGCAGCGCCAG
This sequence comes from uncultured Rhodospirillaceae bacterium, assembly GCA_964397055.1. Taxonomy (GTDB): domain Bacteria; phylum Pseudomonadota; class Alphaproteobacteria; order CAYNIS01; family CAYNIS01; genus CAYNIS01. The sequence goes on from CAYNIS010000592.1 coordinate 449, forward strand.
CGGATGCTTGAAGGTCTTGAAGTTGTTCTCCACGTCCAGAAGGCGCTCGTAGCCCTCCAGGACTCGAATGGGATCGACGTCGACCAGGGTCGTCCGGATGACCTTCACGCCCGCCAGACGGCGCTCGCGAGCGATCCGCTGCGTGTCGAGGATCACCCGTCGACCATCGGCTCCCTCTTGGACGTATCGCTTGCTCCGCCGGTCATGGAGGAGCCCGCGGGCCTTCTTGCTGTACGGGTCCTTGCGGAGGGTCTCCTTCACGCTCTCCAGGTGCCGCTCGATCCGCCGCAGCACCCGGTCGCGCTCGATCTGGTTCCGGGTCGCGATCCACTGTTCCGCCCGGTGGAGCGGGGCCTGGTCCGCGTCGAAGACAACCGCCCGAACGCTGAAGTGCTCCTTGTCCGGGTGGGCACGCCATCGACCTGGGCGCGAGAGGACCTCGGTCTCGGCGAACTTCAGGGAACGAAGCGGAACGCCGCTGATCCGGTGGGGCTCTCCCGGCATGGCGTCGATCGCGCGGAGGTTCCGCTGACCACCCATGCCGCTGTCCATCACGGCGACGGCGCGGCGGTCTGGGAAGCCCGTCTCGACCCGGCTCAGCAGATCTTGCGTGATGGTCTGGTCGTTCCGGTTGCCGGCGTAGACCTGATGGTCCAACACTTGACCGCCGATCGCTGCGACGAGGCCGATGACGATCTGCGGCTGGTGCGGGCGGAAGTCCTTGGAGTGACCTCGCTTGCGCAGCGGCGGGTTGTTGACGACCTGCGGTCGCGGCACCTTGGGGCGAGCGGCCTCATCCGCATCGGCCTGGGCGTGCTCCTCGGCGATCGCAGCGAGCTCCTCGTCGTCGTGGTCCATCTCGAACCAGCAGGATGTGGTGTCGAGGAGCAGGAGCTCCAGATCCTCAGCGTCGAGGGTCTCGCGGGCCGCCCGACGCATGGCGTGCGTCACCTCGTCGTGGTGGTCGTGGAGGATGTCGAGCGCGCGGTAGAGGTGGTGAACCTGCCAGCCGTCCGCCTCGGGGAAGTAGGCGCCGTCCTGGAGCCAGTCGTTACATGCCCGCTTCGAACCGGGGTCGACGATCCGGTTCAAGACCATGGCGAACACGGCCCGTTCGAAGTCGATGCGCAGGTCGTGCTGGCGCCCGACGCGCTTCATCGCCTTGTCGAAGCCGAGGTGCTTCCAGATGGTCTCGATGAGGACACGCAGGCCGTATCGCCGAGACGCGAGCACCTTGAAGGCGGCGGCCCGGGGTCGGGCGAGGTCGCGGACCTCCGCGGTGAGGCGCGCGCGCTCCTCCGGCGTGGCCCGTTCGAGGCGCTTCTTCAGGTAGCGGTCGAACGCGTCCCGCGCCGAGGCGACCATGTCCACATCCAGGTCCTGCTCTGCACCGAGGTTGGCGAAGACGATGGGCTTGGTTCGCTTGCGTCCCGTGGGACCCTCCTCGGTGACGTTGTGGGCGAGGGACAAGTAGGTCCGGTCGGTGCCGTCCTTCAGCTTCTTGCGGTCCGATCGGATGTACATGGCGCCTCGCCTCCCGCACCGACAATGCAGGGCCAAAGGGTCAGATTCAAGGCGTTCGATCCATCCTCAGTTTCTACCACGATTCTCGATCCCCCACGACCTACGCCGCGGATGGGGCGGCGGTGCGCGCGACGGGTGTCGAAGGGGAGCGGAGGATGCTTGAATCGAACCGTCTTTTCCCCGACCGCACC
>CAYNIS010000593.1:0-2154 GCA_964397055.1 uncultured Rhodospirillaceae bacterium
GACCTTGTCGCAGGGCGGTACATGGGCCGCAAAGCATCGATCGCCGAGCCGCCGCCCAATGCAACCAACAGGTCGGCGCCGGCTTCCCGGGCCGCGTTCGCCCCCTCGATCACGCAGGGGCGCGGCCCGTGGGCCGTCACGCCATGGTAGGAGCCGACGCACAGGTCGCCGAGGTCGGCGACGAACCGGTCGAGCAGGCCGGACGCCTTGACCGAGGCGGTCGAGATGACGAACAGCCGGCTGGCACCGATGCGTTCGGCCTCCGCCCTCATGGCCTCCGCCGCCGGCTCGCCGAAGACGATGCGTTCTTGGGCCACGACGCGATGAATTCCCTTGGGCCACATGATCCAGGGTTCCTCCCGATTGCGATTGTTCTTTGGGGATCGGGGCCTCAGCCTGCGGCTGCGACCCAGTCCAGCTTGTAGCGGCTGCCGTCACGCAGGACCCGCGCACAGAACGGGCTGGCGAAGTGCGAGGGCAGCAGGAGTGCCCTGTTGTCGGCGGCGAAGTCGAGCACGCGCCGGCGGCTTTCCGCCGCCTTCTCCGGCCAGATGTCGAAGCGGCAGTTCCATTCCGGATAGAGCGCCTGGATCGGGTGGTGCATGACGTCGCCCATCACCACCGCCATCTCCCCCTTCGACTGGAGGACGATGACCTGGTGCCCGGGCGAGTGCCCGACCGCCATGAAACTGGATACGCCGTCCCCCCTGATCGCGTCGTCGTCCACAACCTCGCCGCGGCCGGCCCCCATGATCGGCAGCACGCTGTCGTTGAAGGATCCCATGCCGACCGGTTTCGCCGGGTCCTTGGCGTTTTCCTTGTCCCAATGGCCGAACTCGGTCCGGGCGAACTGGTAGCGGGCGTTCCTGAAGGTCGGCACCCATTGGTCGCCGTCCCACTGCGTGTTCCAGCCGACATGGTCGACGTGGAGATGGGTGAAGATGACCCGGTCAACCCGGTCCGGGGAAATCCCGCTTTCCCGGAAGCGGTCGAGATAGGGCAGGGAGAGGTGGTCCCAGTCGGGGAAGTCGGCCGTGCCCTTGCGCGTCTTGTCGTTGCCGACACAGGTGTCGATGACGATGACCTCGCCTCCCGCCTCGACGATCCAGTTGTGGCAGCCCATGACCCATTTGTCGCTTGCCGGGTCATAGTGGTCGGGCGTCAGCCACGCCTCATCGGCCAGCACCTTGCGGTCGAGGTCGGGCAGCAGGAAGCCGGCGGCGAACATCGGCTCGCATGTCTCCTCGACCCGTGTCAGGCGGATATCGCCGATCTGCCAGCGCTGCATTCCCGGTCCTCCCCTTGGCGTGTGCGCCTATTCTTGCACCTCGACCCTAGAGCATTTCTCGTACGGAAAATGCTCGGATTCAATTGGGTGGCGCGCGTTCCGAACCGCGATCTGGGTCCACATCGCTGGAACACGCGGCTAGAGCATTTTCCAGCCGGGCGGAATCGGCCCGGCGGTTCGGAAAATGCTCAGACTCAATTGGTTGGCGCGAGTTCCGAACCGCGATGTGGGTCCACATCGCCGGAACACGCGCTAACACAGGGGCAGACGCGCGAGGGCAAGCATGAAGACGCCACTGCCGCTGTGGATCGACACCGATCCCGGCAAGGACGACATGGTGATGATCCTCCTGGCGCTGGCCTCGCCGGAGGTGGAGGTCGTCGGCCTCTCCACCGTGCACGGCAATGTCGACCTCGCCCGCACGACCCTGAACGCGCGACGCATCCTGGCCGCCGCCGGGCGGTGCGACGTGCCGGTTCATCCCGGGGCCGACCGTCCGCTCCGCCGGGCGCCGCGTGATGCCGTCCATGTTCATGGCGCCGACGGCCTGGGTGGTGTCGGCGACCGGCTCGATCAGCGGGAGCTTCCGCCAGCCTCCGAGGTCCCGCCAGCCTCCAAGGTTCAGGCGGTCGACGCGATGCTGGCGGCGTTGGAACGGCACCCGGACGGTCTGGCGTTCGCGGCGATCGCGCCGCACACCAACCTCGCGGGTCTGCTCGACCGCCTTGACGGCGCCCGTGCGGACCTGCTGCCACGCCTGAAGCCGATCGTCATGATGGCCGGCGCCCTCGGCGACCCGTCCGGCAACATCACGCCGGATGCCGAGTTCAACATCTTCTGCGATCCGGAGGCCGCCGCCCGCGTCT
>CAYNIS010000594.1:0-2154 GCA_964397055.1 uncultured Rhodospirillaceae bacterium
CGGCGAGAAGTTCCTGCAGGTCGATCCGGGCTCGCCGGATCAGCCCCGCCTCGATCAACTGGTCGAGGGTGCCGCGGGTGGTCTGCACGCCGCGCACGTCCTCGATCTCGCCGCGCGTGACCGGCTGCTGATAGGCGATCACCGCCAGCGTCTCCACCGCCGCCCGGCTGAGCCGTCGCGGCCGCTCGGCGCGGGCCCGCAGCGGGGCCGCGAGATCCGGGGCGGTGCGGAAGGCCCAGCCGCCGGCCTCTTCCACCAGGACGATACCGCGCCCCTCGTACTGCTGCTGCAGTTCCAGGATCGATCGTCGAACGCTCTGCGGCGTCGCAGGTGCCGTCGCCCGCACCAGATCCTCCAGCGACACCGGACCCGGGGACTGGAACAGGATCGCCTCGACCAGCCGCGCGAGCCCCGGATCGGTTTCCTCCGACACGTCGGTCATGTGCCCCCCTCGACGCCGACATCCTTCGGGTTGGCGCGGGGTTGCACGCTGACCGGCCCAAGCGGCTCCGACTGGTCGATCTCCAGCAGGCCGTCGCGCACCAGCTCCAATGCCGCGAGCAGGGTGGAGGCGACGACCGAGCGCGCGGTCACCGGGTCCGTCTCCCCCACTGTCGAACGGACCTCCGGAAACAGATCGAAGGCGACCGCGGTGAGCCCGGTCCAGCCGCTCAAACTGTCGAGGAACCCGCGCAGGCGCGGCAGGATCTCGGACGCCGCGATCACCGGCAACCGCGCCACCTGGTAGCGCTGCCCGGCCTTCCGCTCGATCACCGCGGCATAACCGTCGAGCAGTTCCGCCAGCGACAGGTCGACAGGTCCCCCATGAGAAGCGGACGTGTCGTTGTCGCCCCCCCGCGGGAAGACATCGACGCCAAGCCGTGGCCGCGCCATCAACCGGCTTCCGGCGCGACGCAGCGCATCCAGGCGCTTGAGCTGGAATGCGAGCGCATCGGCCAGCGCCTGGGGGTCCGGCTCGTCGTCGCCCTCCTCCGACGGCGGGCGCGGCAGCAACAGTCGGGACTTGAGGTAGACGAGCCAGGCCGCCATCACGAGGTAGTCGCCGGCGAGTTCCAGCCGGATCCGACGGTAGCGCTCGATGAAGGCAAGGTACTGGTCGGCCAGAGCCAGGATCGAGAGGCTGGTCAGGTCGATGCGGTTGTCGCGGGCGAGCGCGAGAAGTGCGTCGAGCGGCCCGTCGTAGCCGTCGAGGTCGAGCACAAGCTGGCCGTCGGATTCGGACAGGACATGAGGATTGTCGGTCGCGGCGAGCGGTTCCGTCATGCTTGGCCGAACCGGTCAGGCAGCCGGCGCCGGCCGTTCCGTCAGGTCGGGACCGGCCGCAGCCTCGATCCCGTCGAGGCTACGGCGAAGCTCGGCCGCCAGGGCGTCCCCATCGGCCGGGAGCCGGGACGCCGTCCGCGCGTCCTCCGCGACGCGAAGCCGATCGAGGGCCGCATCGGTCAGCACGGGAACTTCCGGCACCAGTGCCGCCATCTCCTCGAACCGGCCGGAGCAATGAAGCGTCACATCGCAGCCGGCCGCGAGGGTGGCGAGCGCCCGCTGGGTGACCGATCCGGCGAGCGCGGCCATGGCGATGTCGTCGGCGACCAGAAGCCCGTCGAAGCCGAGGCGGCCGCGGATCACCTCATGGATCACCGCCGGGGAAACCGACGCCGGATGGGTGCGGTCGACCGCCTCGAACAGGACGTGGGCGACCATTGCCCAGGGTTGCGTCTTGAGCGCCAGGAAGGGGGCGAAGTCGGTCCGATCCAGCTCATCGAGTCCGGCCGCGACCACCGGCAGCGCGTGATGGCTGTCGACCCGGGTGCGGCCATGGCCGGGGATATGCTTGATGACCGGCGTCACCCCGCCGGCGTGGAACCCGTCACACGCCGCGGCGCCCAGGTCGGCGACCAGGTCCGGGTCCGACGCGAAGGCGCGGTCGCCGATGACGTCATGGGTGTCCGGCCAGGCGAGGTCGAGCACCGGGGCGCAGTCGACGGTAATGCCGAGATCGTCGAGCATCCCGGCGATCAGCCGGGCATTGACCCAGGCGAGCCGGCGGCCGAGGGCCCGGTCCCTTTCGCCAACCTCCCCGATCCGCCGGGCGGCGGGCGTGCGTTCCCAATGGGGTGGGCGCAACCGTTGGAC
>CAYNIS010000595.1:0-2149 GCA_964397055.1 uncultured Rhodospirillaceae bacterium
TCCTCCGGCCGGGCGCGGTCCAGGGTCAGGAGGATCGCCCAATAGGGCAGGGTGACCCCGGCCTGGCAGGCATAGAGGATGCCACCGGACATGCGCGGATTGACCTCCAGCGGGTAGCAGTCGCCCTGGTGATCCCGGGTCTGGAGGTTGACGACGCCCGAGAGGTCGAAGGCACGGACGATCCGGTGGGCGAGGTCGATCGCCGGGCCGAGCAGTTCCAGTTCCTGGTGGAAGGGGTGCTTGACCCGGCTGACCGCGGTGATCACCCGGCCGTCGAGGGCCAGGATGTCGATGCTGCGCTCCGGCCCCTCCAGGAACGGCATCACGATCATCGGGCGCGGTGTCTCCGCGGCCGCCATCACCCGTGCGAACTCGCCGGCACTCATCATCCGCATATTGCCGGACATGATCTGCTCGAACCGGTCGCCCGGGTCTTCCAGGATCACGAACCCGGACGCGTACTGCCCGACGGTCGGCTTGGCGCACAAACGGGGATGGAGCGTGCGCAACTCGCTGGCGTGTTGGGTGAACGACCCGGCATTGTCGCAGACGGCGAAGTCGGGAACCGCCACTGCCCGTTCCTGAAGGGCGCGGTAGAACAACCCCTTGTCGCCCAGGACGGCCAGTGCCTCGGCCGACCCGGCGGTCAGGATGCGTGTGCCGATGGCGGCGAAGTCGCCGGCGGCGGCGGCAACCGCCGTCTGTGCCCGCTGCGGATAGAAGAGGTCGATCGACCGCGCCCGCGCCGTGCCCAGGCACCAGTCGAGATAGGCGTCGGTGTCGGCGATCGCCGGCTCCAGCCAGGCCTCGTCGGCGACGGTCAGGGTCGCACTCTGCGGGCGCTCATGGCTGGCGCACAGGATCACCTGGCGCCGGTCCGGGTCCTCTTCCCGGATCAGCGTCAGGGCGTCATAGACGTGGCGGAAGCCGCGATTGAGCCAGACCCGTGCCGGGCGCACGGGTTAGTGGATCGCCGCACTGCGGGCGGGGCTGAACGCGCTGACCTGCGAGGCGCGGCCGGCGGTGTCGAGGGCTGCCGCGTCGTTCTTGAGCGCCCGCGTCCAGTCCAGCATCACGCCGAGGTCGATCAGGAGGAGCAGGGTCCCCTCCATCTTGACGATGCCGCGGGCGACCGCGCGCAGTTGGGCGGGCATGGTCGCCGGGCAGGATTCGATGTCGTTCGGCTGGACCGTCACGATCTCGTCGACGACATCGACCAGCAGCCCGACCGTCTCCTCGCCCTGGCCGACATTGACACAGATGGTGTCGGCGCGGTCCCCGCCCATGTCGTCCGACAGGCCGAGGAGCTTGCGCACCGAGACGATCGGCACGATGCGGCCGCGCAGGTTGACGAGGCCGGAGCAGAAGCCCGGCGACAGCGGCACGCGGGTGACGCGATCCGGCACGAAAACTTCCGAAATGCTGTCGATCGGGATGCCGATCGCCTGTCCGGCCACCATCATGACGGCGACCATGTGACCGGCGTCGCCCGCCTCCGCGTCGGCGTCCGCGCCTCTGCCCTTGCCCTCAACCCTCATGGCCCGTCCTCCATACCCGACGAAAACAACGAAGACCCGGTCGTCACGCGGTTTCCTTGAACAGTTCCCGCCCGATCAGCATCCGCCGGATCTCGCTTGTACCAGCCCCGATTTCATAGAGCTTCGCATCCCGGAGCAATCGTCCAGTCGGATAGTCGTTGATATATCCGTTTCCCCCGAGGCACTGGATCGCCTCCAGCGCCATCTGGGTCGCCTTCTCCGCCGCCAGCAGGATCGCCCCGGCCGCATCCTTGCGCGTCACCTGGCCCCGGTCGCAGGCGCGGCCGACGGCATAAACGTAAGCCCGGCACGAATTCAGCGTGACGTACATGTCGGCGAGTTTCGCCTGGATCATCTGAAACGTCCCGATCGGCTGGCCGAACTGCTCGCGCTCGTGAACGTACGGGATGACGGCATCGAGGCAGGCCTGCATGATGCCGAGCGGCCCGCCGGCGAGCACCGCACGCTCGTAGTCGAGGCCGCTCATCAGCACGCGGACCCCCGCACCGACAGCACCCAGGATGTTCTCCTCCGGCACCTCGCAGTCCTCGAACACCAGTTCGGCGGTGTTGGAGCCGCGCATGCCCAGCTTGTCGAAATGCGGCGAGGTG
>CAYNIS010000596.1:0-2131 GCA_964397055.1 uncultured Rhodospirillaceae bacterium
GGAACCAGAAACAGAGAGTCCGAGATCTTTTGAAAATACGAAACCCACCAGAAGATCTCGCCGCGCATGCAGGCGTCGAGAACAGCACCGCGGCGGCGGCGTTCCGGTTCCAGAGACGCGGCGCATGCATCCGCCGTGCAGGCCCGCTGCCGCGCGCGGAGTTCCTTGTAACGGCCGCTTGGGGCCGCACAGGTCGGACCCAGCAGCAACTCGTCGCGCCCGCTGGTGAGCACTCGCTGCGTGTAGGCCGACGGGCCGCCGAGGCAGGCGACCAGATCGCGGTAGCCGAGGCCGAGGGCCAGGATGTGGCGCGCGCAGAGGGTCGCGAGAGCCGGGTGGCTGGATACCTCCGCCAGGCCTTGCCTGGCGGTCGCTTCCGCAACACCGCAGGCATCGTCGTCCGCCGCACAGACCCGCGCGATCACGTCGTCCGCCGCTGCCCAAGAAGGCGCCAGCAGCAGGAACGCCGTCACGAGCGACGCCCGTCCTGTCATGCTCGACCGGTCACGTGTGATCGCGCTCCCGCATGACCGACTTCAAGCATGACCGGCCTCAAGCATGACCGGCCTCAAGCATGACCGGCCTTAAGCATGACCGGCCTCAAGCATGACCGGCCGTGGCCGAGAGCATCGACGGGTCGATCCCGATCTTGGCGACGGCCCGGTCCCACTTCGTCTCGTTCTCGGTGTCGAAGAGGATCGCCCGGTCGGCGGGGGCGGTCAGCCAGCCGTTCGCCTGGATTTCCTGGTCCAGCTGGCCCGGCGCCCAGCCGGCGTAGCCCAGCGCCAGAATGGCGTGGCGCGGACCGGCGCCCTTGGCCATGGCGTGCAGCATGTCGAGAGTCGCGGTCAGCGCCACATCGTCATCGATAACCAGCGTGCCGTCCTGGGTCAGGTCGGTGGTGTGCAGAACGAAACCGCGAGCGTTCTCAACTGGGCCGCCGAAATGGACCGGCTGGCGCATCGTCGACAGGTCGCCGTCGATCTCCAACTGCTCCAGGAGGTCGCCGAACGACACTTCCTTCGAATGCTGGTCCTTGAACAGCCGGTTCACGACGAGGCCCATCGCCCCGTCCGGCCCGTGTTCGCACAAATAGATGACGGTCTTCTGGAAGCGGGGATCGGGCATGGTGGGCATCGCGATGAGGAATTGGCCGCGCAAGGAGCCGGCCGCTTCCCAATCGCCGTCGTCGTCGTCCCGTTCGGTTTCCTGGCCTGCTCGCGCCATCGGGGTCCCTCCCGTCCGTCGTCCAGCTTCTGGTCGACAGGAGAGGATGGGCACGGTTGGCGGCACAAGCAAGGCACCCGGCCACCGAACCGCTGGCGCGCGTTCCAGCGATGTGGACCCGCATCGCGGTTCGGAACGCGCGCCAACCAATTCAGTCCGAGCATTTTTCGAACGAAGAATGCTCCAGGGTCTGCGGCGCGTCGCAGCGGCGCGATTGCGAGGGGGGTTCCCTCGACAAGTGGCGACCGGTCGCTTAAGTCCACAGCAGCCTGGGCCGAGCGCGGCCGACCAATGCGGCCCCCCGGGTGCACGGTTGACGACCGCCACCCGATCCGGGGCCAACCAGCGGAAAAGAGGACCAGACCATGGCAGTCAAGGTTGGCGACAAGATCCCGAATGTCTCGTTCAAGCACCTGACCGACAGCGGCATGCAGGAGGGCTCCACCGAAACGCTCTTCGCCGGCAAGAGGTCCGTGCTTTTCGCCGTTCCCGGCGCCTTTACGCCGACCTGCTCGGCCAAGCATCTGCCGGGCTTCGTCCAGAAGTCCGCGGACCTCAAGGCCAAGGGCGTCGATCAGGTGGTCTGCATGGCGGTCAACGACCCGTTCGTCATGAAGGCGTGGGCGGACCAGCAGAGCGTCGGCGAAACGGTGACCATGCTGCCTGACGGCAACGGCACCCTGACCGACGCGCTGGGATTGCAGATGGACGGCACCGGCTTCGGCCTCGGCAAGCGCTCGCAGCGCTTCGCGATCATCATCGAGGACGGGGTGGTCAAGGACGTCGCCGTCGAAGAGCCGGGCGCGTTCGAGGTGTCGAGTGCCGACAGCGTCCTGACCCGCCTCTGATCCGACGGGTCCCGGACCGCGGGTCCGACGATGCTCGAGGCGGGAGCGGCCGGCAC
>CAYNIS010000597.1:0-2130 GCA_964397055.1 uncultured Rhodospirillaceae bacterium
CACGAACATGCCGCCCGCCGGACCGAGGCAGTCGAGGCCCGGCACCTGGCCCAACGCGCCGACCACGTGATCGCAACGGTCCTTGTAGGCCGCGCGCATCCGCTCCGCCGTTCCCGCCTCCTCGGTCAGCGCCGTCAGGGCGGCGTCCTGGACGAAGCCCGGCGAGCCGAACAGCATGCACAGGATGAGCAGCGACATCGGCCCGGTGACCGCCGGCGGAGGGACCGCCCAGCCGAGCCGCCAGCCGGTCATCGCATGTGACTTCGACAGGCTCGAGACGACGATCGTGCGCTCCGCCATGCCGGGCAGGGTCGCCGGGCTGACATGCGCCGCATCACCATGGATGAGGGTCGCGTAGACCTCGTCCGCGATGCACCACAGGTCGTGCTCGACGCATAGCCGGGCGACCTCTTCGAGGTCGGCCCGCTCATAGACGGAGCCGGTCGGGTTGTTCGGCGTGTTGAGGATGACCGCGCGGGTCGACGGCGTGATCGCCCGGGCGATGGCGGCGGCATCGAGGGCGAAGCCACGCGCCCGGTCGAGGGGCACGGTCACCATCCGGCCCCCGGCGGCACCGATCAGGCCGCCATAGGTGACATAGGCCGGTTCCGGCACGATGACCTCGTCCCCCGGATTGAGCAGCACCTGGGCAGCCGCGAACATGGCGGCCTGGGCCCCGGGAAAGACGACGATCTGGTCCGCATCGACGGCCCGACCGTGGTGGCGCTCGTGGAAGGCGGCGATCGCCGACCGGAGCTTGGGGTCGCCCGCGAGCGAGGTGTAGTGGGTGTTGCCGGTGCGCATGCTGGCGACGGCGGCGTCGACGATGGCGGGCGGCGTGTCGAAATCCGGGTCGCCCACGGACAGCACGATGACGTCGCGCCCCTCCGCCCGATAGCCCAGGGCGCGCGCATGAACAGCCCAGGTTTCGACACCGGGCCCGGCGATGTGTTCGACCCGCTCAGCCAGTCGCATTGACGTCTCTCCCCATCGGACCGGGAACCGCTACCCCGTGCAAAAGGCCCCCGGGAAAAAGGGCCCCCGAAAAAAGGCCCATACCCGACGAGATGGGCCGCAAGGCGCGTCTCAACCAGCGGCAGTCGGCGCGCCGGTATCAGCCATGCGCGCATGGGCCATGCGGGTCAGGCGCCACACCACAAGGACCGCGAACACAGCACCCAGGGCACGGATCAGATCGGCGACGAGGTCGAGCATGGTCGCCGTGCGGTAGGTCGCCATGGTCAGCCCGCCGAGGCCAAGGCGACGCTGGATGTCGGCGTCCGCCCAGACCGAGAGCGCTTCGAGGTCGTAGAAGGCCGTGGCCGCTGTCGCCCCGAACGACACCAGGAGGGAGAACCACCACCAGCGCAGGATGAGGCTCGACGGGCGCCGGTCCCAGGGCACGTGGTCGGCATCGGCCCGCAACACCCGTTCAAGGTCGGAAACCGCCTGATAGGGGCGCCACAGGTTGGTCGGCGGCACCAGCCACCACAGCGCATGCATCAGCGGCGACCAGCGCGGCTGGTCGATGTCCAGCCGTTCGACCAGACGGCGCATCTGCACCTGCCAGGCGATGAACAGCGGCACGGCGGCAAGTTGGAGCGTGCCGCTGAAGGCCAGGAGCCAGCCGGAGATACCGCCGACCTCCGCCAGCTGGCCGAGGAGGACCGGGTCGGCGCCGTAGATCGAAATCAGCCGGTAGATATCGAGGAAGACGAGGTTGAGACCGCCGAGGACGAGACCGAACAGGGCGATCCCGGCAAACACGCCGGCCACGGTCCAGGCCAGCCGGATCGGCGGCCGCGGCGGCCCCGGCGCCGGCCCGGAGGTGGCGGAGGGGCGACCGGCGGAGGCCGTCGCATCGGGCCGGCGGCCCTGCGTCCGGGCGGTTTCCACCGCGCGGTCCCAGCGCGCTTTCGCACGTTCTTCGCGGCGTCGGTGTCTGGCCATGGCCGGCGGCTTCCCAAGGCGGCACGACAGGGGTGTTACGGCGGGGGCGGCGTAGACATTGCGATGAGCCCGGCCGGCAGCCATGCTTGCGGACAGACCTGCCAACCCGCCAACCGGAGCCCGCCGGACACCAAACCAAAATAACTGAATTTAACAATCTTTATTCCCTTGAACTTAACC
>CAYNIS010000598.1:0-2125 GCA_964397055.1 uncultured Rhodospirillaceae bacterium
TGCCGCGGTCCGCCACCTCCAGCGCCAGGGGCCCTGCGTGGGCCGCGAGGTCGCCAGGTGTCGGCGGGCTGCTGTCGACGACCACCACCGTGTCGCCGGCGGCAAGGCGCTGATAGCCGGTGAGGAGGGTCGCGGCGGTCCCGCTCCTCCCGGTCGCGGTTTCGGCGAGTTCCGCGAGAACGGCGGAGAGGTGATCCTCCGACGGCGCGGTTCCGCCGTGGAACCCGGCGAGGCGCGGGGCCGTTTCGGCAGCCGCCTGGGCCGTCCGGCCGAGATCGAGATCGGCGAGGGCCGGGCGCAGCGCGTCGATCAAGCGGCTCACCGCCGGCTGTTGGCCGAGCCCCGCCCGGGCCAGGAGACGCGCGATGTCGAGGCAGTCGTCGGCCAGGCTGGCGATCGCCGTCGGGCGCCGCTCGGTCAGCCAGCCGGCAACGACCAGGCGCGGCAGCAACTCCTGCTCCAGCCGGGTCAGCGCCCGCACCAGCGCCCGCGGTCCCTGTCCGAGGGCGAGCGCGGTCGCGATCAGGGCATGAACCTCCGTCATCTGGGAGGCCATGTCGCGGGCGCGCCCGGCGATCCGGCGGAGATGGGTCGCCTGCGGCCCGAGGCTGGCAAGGATGGCGGCGCGGAGCTCGCCGTCCGCGCCCGCGTTCGCGTCGGCCGCATCGGGCCAGAGCGTGTCGTGGTGGCCGAGCCAGAGGGTAAGGCGGCGGGCGATGACCGGGCCGGACCAGGCCAGCGGCCGCCAGTCGCCGAAATGGGTCAGCCATGCGCGGGTCAGGCGGTCCGCCGTTGCCAGGGCCTGGTCGGTGCCGACGGCGTCGAGGTCACGGAGCCAGGTGAAGCCGTGGAGGGCCGTCCACCACGCCGAACTGGCCTGGATCGACCCGAGGCGGTGCGGGCCGGTCAGGTCATGGCTCTCGCCGGCGACCTCGAACCACCCGTCGATCAGGAGATGCCCGGCGTCCGGGTCTCCCGGCCAGACATCCTCCGGAACCATAGCCAGGGTGGAGGGTGCCGCCTGGGAGAGGCTCAGCCGGTAGAGCGGATTGGCATAGACCAGCCCGGCAAGGGCATCCCGGCTCGCCTGGCCGGCATCCTCTCGCCCCAGCATGGCCTTGAGCCCGGCGGCCGACCAGCTCTCCGCCCCCGGCATCAGCCGTCGCCCCCACCGCGCAAGCCGGTGATCGCCCGGGCATAGGCCGCCGTGCGGGCATCACCTTCCACGCCCTTGGCGGCGCCGAACACCGCCGTGCCGGCGACCAGGACGTCGGCTCCGGCCGCGCGGGCGCGGGCCGCGGTCTCTGCAGTGATGCCGCCGTCGACTTCGAGGTCGATGGCGCGCCCGCTCCTGTCGATCCGGGCACGGGCATCGGTGATCTTGGCGTCGAGGTCGATATAGGACTGGCCGCCGAAACCCGGGTTCACGGTCATGATCAGGACGAGATCGACGAGGTCGATGACGTGGTCGAGGACCTCCAGCGGGGTCGCCGGGTTGAGCGAGACCCCGGCCTTGGCGCCGAGCGAGCGGATGAGATCCAGGGTGCGATGCAGGTGCGGGCCTGCTTCCGGATGGACGGTCACGATATCCGCCCCGGCCTCGACGAAGGCCGGGACATAGGCGTCGACAGGAGAAATCATAAGGTGGACGTCGAACGTCTTGGGGGTGGCCGGCCGGATCGCTTTCACCACCGCCGGGCCGATCGAGATGTTGGGCACGAAATGCCCGTCCATCACGTCGACATGGATGTAGTCGGCGCCGGCGGCGTCGATCGCGCGCACCTCCTCGGCGAGCCGGCCGAAATCGGCGGCGAGGATCGACGGGGCTATGCGGATCGGCCTGGGGTTGGAGCCACTCATGGCTGAAGGGATATCACCGCCACGACTCGGGGTGCAAGAAAGGATCCAGCCGACTTTCGGAGTCGTGGGGTCGCTACCAGCCGACTGGCCTCAGACTCTGACGAGTCGCGCCATGTAGAAGCCGTCGATGCCGCCTTCGTCCGCCAGATGACAGGGCAGGATGCGGACCGTCCCGTCGGCACGGACCGCCGCGTGCAGCCCGCCGATTTCCGACGCCTGGACGGGATCGATCCGAACCGGCGCACGGTCCGCGAGCAGCCGCGCG
>CAYNIS010000599.1:0-2112 GCA_964397055.1 uncultured Rhodospirillaceae bacterium
GGCTCGGCCCTCGCCAAGCGCGTCGGGGAGATCGCCGATCCTGGCGTGCGCAGGGCGTATGAGCGGGATGTTCGCGACCGGCTCTATCGGCTGGACCGCCCCCCGTTGCCGGCCAAGGGGCGCCGGGCTGGCAACCGCCCGGCATCGCAGGCAGCCGGGGCATTGCCGCCGCCGGTCCGAGCACCTGAGACGATGCGCGCCCGCATCCTGATCGCCGCGCTGGTCAATCACCCGGATCTGTTCGAGGAGGTCGGCGACGCGGTTATCGACTTCCCTGTGGCGGATTCGCGACTCGATGCGCTGAGATCGGACCTTTACGCCGCCCTCGCCGACGAATCACAGCTTGACGCACCCAGGCTCCACGCCTACCTCACCACGAGAGGGCATGGCGACGCGCTGGGCGACCTTTTGGACGAGCGCACGCTGATGCATGGCAGCTTCGCGCGCCCGGGCGTGGACCGGGCCGAGGCGCTTGCCAGTTGGTGGCACGTGAAATCGCTCGTAACCGCGGACGACGCGGGCGCGAAAGCAGCGAACGCAGGCCCGCGTTGGGCCGAGCTGGCACGGTTCATCGCTGCGGGCGATCAGCCCCAGAGGTAGATTTCGGATGCTGCGGCCTTGGGCTCACGCATCCGCCGCGGGCTTTCGGCCCGGGTCATTAACCGTCCGGTCGTTTAGCGGCCGGTAGGGTCCGCCACACCGACCGGCCGGTGCTTGGACCGCCGAAGCGTTGAGGGATGCGCACACCCATGGCAGCGAGAGCAACCAGCGGCGAGGTGGCCGAATCCCGGGAGGACATGGGCGACGGGTCCATGCTCGACACGATCCCGGCGGCGCTCAAGAAGATGCTGCACCGCGGCAAAGAGCGCGGCTACATCACCTATGCCGAGCTCAACGCCGCCCTGCCGCAGGAGGAATACTCCTCCGAGCAGATCGAAGACATCATGGCCCTGCTCTCCGACATGGGCATCAACATCGTCGAGTCGGAGGACCAGGAAGAGGCCAGCGAGTCCCCCGACTCCGACGAGGAGTCGGGCGAGGGCCGCGCCGGCGGCAACATCGATGAAGAGGATATCGGGCGGACCGACGACCCGGTCAGGATGTATCTGCGCGAGATGGGCTCCGTCGAGCTGCTCTCGCGCGAGGGCGAAATCGCGATCGCCAAGCGGATCGAGGCCGGCCGGGAGTCGATGATCGGCGGCATCTGCGAGAGCCCGCTGACCATGAAGGCGATCGTCGCCTGGAAGAACGCGCTGGAAGAGGGCCGCCTGCTCCTGCGGGAGGTCGTCGACCTCGACGCGACCTCGGCCGGGGCCGACGGCGGCGGGCCGTCCGACGACGACCTCGACGCGACCGAGACCGAGGGCGAAGAGGAAGAGGCGGCCGAGGGCCAGGCACCGGGCGAGGTCGATGAGGGCGACGAGGACGTCGGCATGCCCCTGTCGGTCCGCGAGGCCGAACTGATGCCGATGGTGCTGGAGACGTTCACCCAGATCGGGTCGACCTACGAGAAGCTGCACGATCTTCAGGAACAGCGGCTCGCCACGCTCCAGCAGGGCGACAAGGTTTCCGCCCAGGTCGAGAAGCGGATCGCCAAGCTGCGCCACGACATGGTCGGCCTGATGGAGCAGGTGCGCCTCAACAACGGCCGGATCGAGCAGCTGGTCGACCAGCTCTATGGCATGAACCGCCGGCTGATCAATCTCGAGGGCAAGCTGCTGCGCCACGCCACCGACTGCGGCGTCCGGCGCGAATCCTTCCTCGACCAGTATTACGGCCATGAACTCGATCCCAACTGGGTCGAGCGGGTTGCCGCCCTCGGCGGGTCCGGCTGGTCGAAGTTCGTCGAGCGGCGCGGTCTCGAGATCGTCAAGCTGCGCGACGACATCGGCTCGATCAGCCGGGAGGCGGGTCTGCCGATCGGCGAGTTCCGCCGCATCGTCTCCACCGTCCAGCGCGGCGAGAAGGAAGCGGCACGCGCGAAGAAGGAAATGGTCGAGGCGAACCTCCGCCTCGTCATCTCGATCGCCAAGAAGTACACCAACCGCGGCCTGCAGTTCCTGGACCTGATCCAGGAAGGCAACATCGGCCTGATGAAGGCGGTCGACAAGT
>CAYNIS010000600.1:0-2108 GCA_964397055.1 uncultured Rhodospirillaceae bacterium
AAGGGCACCTACGCGGTTGACGCCGACCTCCTGTTCGTGACCGGGGCCTCGCGCGGCGGCTTCATGACCCAATGGTATCTGCCCCGCAGCCGGCACCGGATCGCGGCGGCCGGATCCGTCATCGCCGGCATGACCCGCCATATCGCGGACAGCCTCAGCCTGGACCGGCCCGTCCCCTACATGATGATCGTCGGCGACCGCGATCCGTTCATGCCGATCGAGGGCGCGGTCAACCGATCGGTGCGGCAGTTCAGCCTGTTGTCGGCGACCGAAGCTGCCACGGCGCTCACCACCGCGAACCGCGTCGACCCGGCCCCGCCGACGCTGTCCGACTTCGGCAACGCCAACCCGCGGGACCGTTGCACCAACCGGGTGGAGAGCTGGGGCGGCGCCGGCAGAACGGTCAAGCTGGTGACGGTGATCGGCGGCACCCACTCGGTCCAGGGCGGGTGGATCTGCAACGATTTCCACCATGCCGAGGTCATGTGGGACTTCTTCCGGGAACAAGCTCCAGGCCGGTGACCGTCAACGATTGATCGGGGTCCTGGTTTCCCAGTCGAAGGTGCCGAGGTCGCGCTCCTCCACCGCGCGTTTCCAGCCCACAGTCTCGGCCCTTTCCTTGAAGGTGAGGCCCTCCGGGCTGTGGCGGGTGATGCCGTCGAACAGGGTTGCCAGCATCTGGGTCGAGCGCAGGCCCATGTTCTCATAGGCCTGATTGACCATCAGCTTCTGCATGGCGAGCTGGTTCTTCGGCACCGTCGCGATCCGCCCGGCGAGTTCCTCCACCTCTTCGTCCAGGCGGTCGGCGGGAACCGCGCGGTCGACCAGGCCGATGCGCGCCGCCTCCATCCCGTCGATCTTGTCGCCGGTGAAGAGCATGCGCTTGGCCTTCTCCGCCCCCACGCGATAGACCCACATGGCGGCCGTCAGCCAAGCGCAGCTTAAGGCGGCCGTCAGCCAAGCGCAGCTTGCACGCGCGCGACCAGTCCGGCTGCGTCCAGGCCATAGCGGGCGCGCAAGTAGTCCTGGGTCCCGACCATGCCCGGATGCTCGTGGTCGAGGCCGAGGCGGATCAGCCGGGCATGGGGCGCTTCGAGTTCCGCGACCAGCTCGGCGACCGCGCCGCCCAGCCCGGCCAGGGTCAGATGCTCCTCGACCGTCACGATCAGGCGCGCCCGGCGCGCGTGGGCGGCAATCCCCTCTCGATCGATCGGCTGGATCACCGGCACGCTGGTGACGCCCGCGGAAACCCCCTTTTCCTTCAGCGTCTCCGCCGCCGCCAGAGCCTCCCCGGCGATCGGGCCGCAACAGAGGAACTGCACATCGGCCCCGTCGGCGAAGTCCATCAGCTGCCCGAAATCGTGGGAGGGCGGCTGCTTGTGCAGCGTCGGCTCGCCACCGCGGTTGAGGCGCAGATAGGCCGGCCCTCCGCGCTCGGCGAGGCGGGCGAGAGCCCAGCTGCCCTCGGCCGGGTCCGATGGCACGACGACCGCCATATGCGGCAGGACCCGGGTGAAGGCGATATCCTCGATCCCGTGATGGGTGTAGCCGTGGGTGCCATAGGCGAGCCCGCCGCCGATGCCGATGATGGTGACGTCGGCATCGTGGTAGGCGACATCGTTCCTGATCTGCTCGAGGCACCGGGTCACCGCGAAGTTGACGATCGACCAGCAGAAGACCTTGTGACCGGTGAGCGCCAGCCCGGCGGCAACCCCGACCATGTTCTGCTCGGCGACGCCGACGTTGATGAAGCGGTCCGGAAAGCGCTCGGCGAAGCGTTCGAGCACCGAATAACCGAGGTCGCCGGTCAGCAGCATCACCCGCTTGTCGCTGGCGGCGAGGGCGACGAGCCCGTGGGCGACGGCGTTGCGCATTTCCCAAGCCCCCTGCTAGCGCATCTTCCAGCCAGACCGAACCGGTCCGGCGGTTCGGAGAATGCGCAACCTGTCGAACCGTAGCGCAAACCGTTGTCGCAGACTGAACCAGTCTTCTCGGGATTTGCACTCGCGCATTTTCCAGCCAGACCGAACCGGTCCGGCGGTCGGAAAACGCTCTCGTGTGATGATCGAGAAGGTCGATCGCTCTATCCGCAAGTTGGGTGCGACCTT
>CAYNIS010000601.1:0-2097 GCA_964397055.1 uncultured Rhodospirillaceae bacterium
GGAACGGCGCGTTCCGGAACCGTATGCGTTCGGGAGCGGCGGCCCGGCCGGCGTGGCGTTCGGCCAGCGGCACCCGGCCATATCGGACATCGCGGGCATAGGCCATCAGGCCGTCGCTCAACAGGTACTCGGCGTTGAGCCGTGCTTCCGGCGTGCCCGACTGCAAGAGCGCGCGGATGACGCCGACATGGTAGTCGGCGGAATTCAGGGCCTCGGCCTCCGCGTTCGACAGGAACGACAGGAGGATGCCGCCACGCTGGCTCAAGCCCGTCCGGTCGAGCCAGGCCGCGACCGAATGCCGGTCGACGTAGACACGGCGCAGGGCTGCCCCGTCGACCGGGCGGCCGGCGATCACCATGCGCTCGACGATGTGGGAGCGCGGGGCGCCGGCATCGCTCGGCGATGCCGTTCCCGCGACCGGCACCAGCGCAAGGACGGCCGCGGCCGCGAGGGCCGTCAGGGTGGCGCGGATGCGGCCGAGGGGGCCGCGGTAAACCTGGCTGCGGAGCATGGCGGGACCTCCGTTGATGTCCCCAAAGCCTTAGCGTTCCCATAGTTAAGGCCCGCTTCGCCCCCTTCGTGAATTGATCCAGCGCAAAACTACGTGAACCGGTGGCGAACATATGAAAAGGCGGCCCCGATCGGGGCCGCCCAAACGGAATCTTTAGGGAATGACCTGGATCAGACCAGGACAGGATCGGCCAGGACAGGATCGGCCAGGACAGGATCGGCCAGGACAGGATCGGCCAGGAGAGAACCGGCCAGGAGAGAACCGGCCAGGAGAGAACCAGCAGGTATCAAAGGCCAGCCTTGATCCCCGGCCAGTTCTCGTCGGCCGTGGCAATGTGGCCGGCGCGATCGGCGTTCCACTGGTCCTGAATCGCCTTGTTGAAGTTGAGGTAGAGCTTGCCGTCGACAACCGCGAAGGCTTCCGGGTCGATGTCGGCGGTCGTGCCCTTGCTCACCGCATAGGCGCAGTAGCCGCCGTGTTGCGGAGCATAGCGCGCCGGGTCGGCCGCGAACTTGTCGCGGTTGGCGGCGGACGCGAAGTGCCAGGTGGCGTCTTCCCACTCGAAGCTGTGACTGGAGCTGCCCTCGACGGCGGCCCCCTCCTCGAAATAGGCGACCGGGTCGTAGCCCTTGATGGCGACACCGCCGAGGAAGGTCTGGTTGACGACGTCGGCGACGGCCGGGCCGGCAGTGCCGAGGAGGCCGACGGCAAGGGCGAGTGCCGCAAGTGCGCGGGTCAGGGTCTTGAACATGTCGGAAGCTCGCTTCGTTGAGATGGGCGATGGATCGGGCTTAACGGGGATCGGGTCCCAGGAGAGCCGGGTCAGAGGCGCGCGGCGATGTCCGGCCAGTTCGCGTCCCCCTCGACGATCAGGGCGGGCTTGTCCGCGCGCCAGCGGCGCTGCACCGACTTGTTGAAGTTGAGGTAGAGCTTGCCGTCGTGGATATCGAACGCCTCCGGGTCGATGTCGGCGGTGTAGCCCTGGGCGACCGCCCAAGCACAGTAGCCGCCATATTGCGGCTTATAGCGATCCGGGTCGGCGGCGAAGAGATCGCGGTTGGCGGCCGACGCGAAGCGCCATTCCGCGCCGTTCCAGTCATGGGAGAAGCTGGATGATCCCTCGACCGCGCGCCCCTCCTCGAAATAGGCGACCGGGTCATAGCCCTTGATCGCGACACCGCCGAGGAAGGTCTGGTTGACCTCGCCGGCGGAGGCCGGTGCGATAAGCGAGCCCGCCGCCAGCATCAGGGCGACGGTGAGGTATTTCAGGAGACGCAGCATCGATGGTTTCCTCGGGTTGGGGCGGGGGTCACGTTTCATTTCGTCCTCCCCCGCCCGGGGTTACCGATTGCCCATGAGATGACCCGAAATGCAGCTGCCGTCGAATGCCACGGTCCTAACAAAACGATGCGGAATTGATATCGGTTGTGGGCGTAACCCACCCTGCCCCGGAGCCAGGAGTAACCCGTCGTTGTTCACCTGCCCCTGCCCCGCTCATGACCATCACCCCCTCGGGCATAAGTCACCGTCCGCAGTTCAGACACCCGCGGCGCCGGCGTCGACGGACAGGCGTCGGTTCCTGGTCA
>CAYNIS010000602.1:0-2078 GCA_964397055.1 uncultured Rhodospirillaceae bacterium
ATAGGCCACCTGCCCCACCTGCCCGTCGAAGGCCGCGACGGACGCGGTGTTGACGATGACGCCGCGCGCGCCGTCGGCATCGACGGGCTGTTCCGCCACCATGCGCGCCGCAACCTGGACCAGGACCTCACCATCGCCGGCCTCGCGCGCATCGCGGCGATGAGCGAGCGCAGCTTCCTGCGCCGGTTCCGCGCAGCGACCGGGGCGGCACCGCTCACCTGGTTGAACGGCGAACGGATCGCGCGCGCCCGCGACCTTCTGGAAACCACATCCCTGCCGCTCGATGCCGTCGCCGCGGCGGCCGGCTTCGCCGCCCCCGAAACCTTCCGGTCCCGCTTCCGCGCGGTGACCGGGGTATCGCCGTCGGCCTATCGCGCCCGCTTTCGAGACGGCGCAACACTTCCTGTCCAGGATGCCGCGAAAATCGGGTAGCTTCCCGCCCAGCCACATCAGCCGCCGGAGGCCGCCCGAGATGTACGCGCTGATCCTGGAACCCGGAAACCTGCCCTTCGCCGTCTCCCTCGGCCTGATGCTGGCGCTGGCCGGGCTGGAAGCGGCCGCCGCCTTCCTCGGCACCTCGCCCTCGGCCGCGATCGACAATCTGCTGCCCGACTTCGATTTCGATCTGGAGGTCGACGTCGATGTGGATGTCGAGGTCGACGCGGATATCGGCGACGCGGCCGCCGGCACCAACGGCATCCTGACCGGGGTCTTGCACTGGCTTTCCTTCGGCCGGGTGCCGACGATGGTCCTCCTGATCGTCTTCCTCACCGTCTTCGGCCTTGCCGGGCTGTTCCTGCAGTCGCTGGTCTACCAGGTGCAAGGGGCGGTCCTGCCGGGCTGGTTCGCCGCCATCCCGGCCCTCGCCATCGCCTTGCCGGCGGTGCGCTACATCGGCCGCGCCCTCGCCTCCGTCATCCCGATGGAGGTGTCGGACGCGATCCGCCAGGACGCGCTGATCGGGGCGACCGCGACCATCACGCTGGGTGTCGCCGCCATCGGCCAGCCGGCGGAGGCACGGATCAGCCGCAAGTCCGGCGGCACCCTCTACGTCAAGGTCGAACCGGATCAGGACGGGGCGACATTCTCCCAGGGATCCAAGGTTCGGTTAATCAGACGTGAAGGGATTGTGTTCAAGGTCCAGGGCCTGACCGCCAGCGCGGCAGGCTGATCCGCGGGTCCGGGCACACGGGGCCGACAGCCGCTGAAATCGGGGAGACCGCCACCATGATCCAGAGCCTGATCGATATCTTCGGCACGATCATCATCCTGATCATCGCGTTCTTCGCGATCGGCCTGATCTTCGCCAAGCTCTATCACCGCGCGTCGAAGGAGATCGCCTTCGTCCGCACCGGCATGGGCGGCCAGAAGGTGGTGGTCAACGGCGGCGCCCTGGTGGTCCCGGTGCTCCACGACGTCATCCAGGTCAACATGAACACGCTGAGGCTGGAGGTGACCCGCGCCAACACCCAGGCGCTGATCACCCGCGACCGCATGCGCGTCGACGTCCAGGCGGAGTTCTACGTCCGCGTCCAGCCGACCGAGGAGGCGATCGCGAACGCAGCCCAGACGCTGGGCAAGAAGACGTTGGCGCCGATGGAACTGAAGGAGCTGATCGAGGGCAAGTTCGTCGACGCCCTGCGCTCCGTCGCCGCCGAGATGGGGATCGAGGAGCTGCACGAACAGCGCGTCAGCTTCGTCCAGAAGGTGCAGATCGCGGTCTCCGAGGACCTGATGAAGAACGGTCTGGAACTCGAGAGCGTGTCGCTCACCGCCCTCGACCAGACCAACCGCGAATACTTCAACCCGGACAACGCCTTCGACGCCGCCGGTCTCACTCGCCTCACCAACGAGATCGAGGAGAAGCGCCGCCGCCGCAACGAGATCGAGCAGGAGACCGAGGTCGCGATCAAGGCCAAGAACCTCGAGGCCGAACAGCGCCGGCTGGAGCTGGAGCGCGACGAGGAATACGCCCGCCTGCAGCAGCAGCAGGAGATCGCGATCCGCAAGGCCGACCAGGAAGCCGAGCTCGCCGCGCGCGAGGCGCAAAGGAAGCGCGAGGCCGAGGCCGCCCGGAT
>CAYNIS010000603.1:0-2073 GCA_964397055.1 uncultured Rhodospirillaceae bacterium
CCATCGACCGGCCCTCGCCGGGGGGGGTCTACAACCTGGCCGACGACGAACCGGCGGCCAGCGCCGATGTGATCGCCGAAGCCGCGGGCCTGTTGGGTATTGCCGCACCGCCTGAAGTGCCGTTCGACGACGCCGAGCTGTCGCCGATGGCACGCAGCTTCTATGCCGACAATCGCCGGGTTGCCGCCGATCGGCTGAAGCGGGAACTGGGCTGGCGCCCGTCCTATCCGAGCTACCGCGAGGGGCTGCGTGCGATCCTGGCGGAGACCGGCGAGCGCAAAGCCTGAGCGGACCGAACCGGTCCGCGACGAGTGCGCGAACCGCTTGAGTCTCAGCATTTGCCAGACCGCCAGGCCGTTTCCGTCCGGCTGGAAAAAGCTCTAAATCCGCTCGGTCACCTTGATTGCCGCCCGGCATCCCGCCTTGATCACCGCCGACAGCACCCGGTAGCCGGGCGTCAGTTCAGCCTCGTGCGCGATGCCGGTGTCGCGATGATGCACCTCGTCCTGGCGGAAGCGTTCCAGGTCGGCGGCGAGTTCCGGTTCGGCGTCGGCGATCGCCGCGATCTGTTCGGCATAGTGCTCGTCGATCACCTCTTCGACTGCGACGGTGCAGGCCATCGCCGCCCGCGGACCCATCGCCGCCGTCACCGCCCCCAGGGCGAAGCCTGCGACGTGCCAGAGCGGGTGAAGAAGGGTCGGGCGGACCCCGCGTTCGACCAGCGCCTTGTCGAAATAGGCGAGGTGCACCTCTTCCTGTGCCGCCATCTCCTCGATGATCGGGGCGCTTGGCGTGCCTTCGAGAACGGCGAGCTGGCCCTGATAGATGCGCCGGGCGCCATACTCGCCGGCGTGGTCGACGCGCAGGATGCGTTCCAGGCGCTGGCGGTGGCCGGGGTCTCCGGGCAGGCGGCGGGGGCGTTCGGTCGCGGTCTTGTCGGCGGTCATGTCGGCTGTTCCGTGAGGGCCGGGGCGTGCCCCGTCTCACGGATCGGGCCGGGGGCCGGCCGCGTGATCGCCCAAGCGCCCCAACCGGCGCCGAGAACGAGGCCGATCGAGAGCATGAAATTGTAGCCGGCCATGGAGATGCCAAACATGTCCCATGCGACTTCATCGCACGGGACCACACGTTCGGTGCCCTCGATCATCGCACGCAGGTCCGCGATATCGGTCGGCGCGTCGCCGCCCCCGACCAAACAGGAGTCCAGCCCGGGCCACCAATGCTGCTCGACCCCGACATGAAAACCCGCGATCGCGGCACCCGCGGTGAACGCGACGGCGGAGAGGCCGGCGATGGCCATCAGCGCCCCACGCCTGGAAGCGAGGGTGAGGCCGGCGAGCCCCAGCGCCCCGGTCACCGCATAGGGCACCCGCTGGTAGAGGCAAAGGGCGCAGGGTGCCAGGCCGAAGCCGTGTTCAGCCACCAGGGCGGCGCCGAGCACGGCGGCGCTGCCGGCGGCGAGGGCTCCGGGGATGAGGGCTGGCCACCGGTCGATCAGCCGGTGCAGCCGGTCTGTAATAACCTGGATCATGGCCGCGAAGATGAGGCAGACGCGGTCCGATCGCAAGCGCTCTCGGACCGCACGCACAGCAGAAAGAGGACGCGACCCCGATGCCGTTCAGCCTGTTCAGCCGGCGCCAGCTGGTCCGTGCCGGGGTCGCCGGCGGCCTTGCGCTCAAGGCCGGTCCGCTCCGCGCCGATGCGACCGCCCCCCACCCGGTCGTCGTCGAGCTCTTCACCAGCCAGAGCTGTTCGAGTTGCCCGCCGGCGGACGCCTTCCTGGGCGAACTGGCCGCGGAGCCCGGCGTGATCGCGCTGGGCTGGCATGTCGACTACTGGAACCACCTGTCCTGGGTGGACCACCTCTCCTCGCCGGAGGCGACGGCCCGCCAGCGCGGCTATTCCGCCCGCCTGCCGGACCGCGTCTACACCCCGCAGATGGTGATCTCCGGCCGGGTCGGGACGGTCGGGCTTTCCCGCCCGAAGTGCGCTTCGGAGGCCGCGTTGCGGCGGGGACTCACGCTGAACCCCGGGGATCTCCTGGCGCGCGGCGACCTCGAGTCGCAGCTCGAT
>CAYNIS010000604.1:0-2047 GCA_964397055.1 uncultured Rhodospirillaceae bacterium
CCGCCGGACACCACCCACACGGTCGACGTCACCCTGCTCGACCCGCTCGCCCGCGCCCGGGCAGAGATCGGCCCGGATGGCGACATGACCCGGGCGGACCTGTTCATGACCGCCCTTTACGAGGCGCTGCCCAAGGCCGAGGTGGCGCGCATCTATGCCGACCCGCGCTGGCCCGAATGGCTGGCGAACGCCACCCTGGACGACGGCCGCTCGGCCCAGGACGTCCTCGACCGCGGCTATGACGATCAGGACCCCGGCCTGGTTGCCGCGGTCCTCGGCGCGTTCGCGCGGAAGATCGGGGCCGAGGGCGGCACGGCCATGGGGGAAGCACCCGAAGCGCCCGCCCAGGCCGCGATGCCCAGGCTGGCCCGTGCCGAAGCCGCCCCGGCAAGCCCCGCCGTCATCAGCCGCCGCCAGATCCAGGAAATCGGCGACCGGATCGCCGCCGGCAAGCTCTCCGGAGAGGCGATGGAAAAGGCGCTGATGCGGGTCGCCCGCGCGGTTGCCGACGGCCGCGTCGTCGACTGATCCCGTTTCCCGGAAACCGAAAAAGGAGATAGCGCATGACCTACCCCCACTCCCCGGGCCAGCCGACCTACAGCGATGGGTTCATCCCGGAACTGTGGTCGGCCCAGATGCTGGCCAAGTACTATGCCGACACCCTGGTCAACAAGGTCACCGCCGTCGGCTTCGACGGCATGATTCGGGCGGTCGGCGACAAGGTGAACATCCGCCAGGTGCCGACCATCACCGTGCGCGACTACGTCGCCGGCCAGGCGCTGGTGAGCGAGCGCCCGGAGGCCGAGAAGGTCCAGCTCCTGATCGACAAGGGCAAGTACTTCTCGGTCGAACTCGACGACGTCATGAAGGTGCAGTCCGACCTCGACCTCCTGAGCGCGTTCACCGCCGATGCCACCCGCCAGATCCGCATCCAGGTCGACGAGGATGTGCTGAACGCGATCCCGGCGAATGCCCATGCGGCGAACCGGGGCGCGACGGCCGGAACCCAGACCGCCGGCATCGACCTCGGCACGACCGGGTCGGCGGTGACGCTGACCAAGGCCAATGTGGTCGACAAGCTGATCGACCTCGCCGCCGTGCTCGACGAGCAGGCGGTCCCGAACCAGGACCGCTACGTCATCCTGCCGACCTGGGCCGCCGGCCTCATCAAGAAGTCGGACCTGAAGGACGCGTCGCTGGCGGGCGATACCCGCTCGATGGTGCGCACCGGCGAACTCGGCATGATCGACCGCTTCCGGGTGTTCCAGTCGACCCTGCTCGACGGTGTCACCGACGGTGCCGACACCTGCTGGAACATCGTCGCCGGTCACCGCCAGTCGGTGGTCTTCGCAACCCAGTTCACCAACATCGAGCGACTGCGCGCGGAAGCGACCTTCGCCGACATCCTGCGCGGCATGCAGGTCTATGGCTACAAGGTGGTGAAGCCGGAGGGGCTGGCCGTCCTTTACGCCAAGGCCGGTGCCGAAAGCACCTGATACCTCCTTCCCTCCCCCTCTTTTCCTTGAGGAACCTGCCCCGTGACCAACATCACGCAAGGGACCGGCCAGCCGTATGAGCTGGGCAGCCGGCTCTACACGCTCGCCCGCGACATCGACTGCAGCCAGACATCCCTCGCCGCCACGACCGCGCACGAGGTCCTGAACATCCCGCCGATGACCTGGGTGCTCCTGGTCCGGCTCAAGGTCGCGACGGCCGAGGGTGCTGCCGCCACCGTCGATGTCGGCGACGGCAGCGCCGCCGACGGCTGGCTCGACGGCGCCGATGTCAACGCCGCCACGACCCATGTCGTCACCACCGCCGGCGGCACCTACGGCGTCCACGCCACGACCACCGAACTGCCCTTCGGCAAGCTCTACAAGACCGCCGACACCATCGACGTGACCGCGTCGGCCGCCCTCGACACCGCACGCTTCACCGTCGAGGCGCTGTGCTGCCGGCTGGGCTGACCGGAGGCCGGGCATGAGCCTCGCGATCCCGCCCCTCCTGCTCAGCCTCGGCCGGCTGCTCGACGACCCCGACCACGTCC
>CAYNIS010000605.1:0-2047 GCA_964397055.1 uncultured Rhodospirillaceae bacterium
GTCGATGCCGGACTTCGACATCGACTTCTGCCAGGACCGGCGCGACGACGTCATCCGCTACGTCCAGGATCGCTACGGCCGCGACCGGGTCGCCCAGATCATCACCTTCGGCAAGCTCCAGGCGCGCGCGGTCCTGCGCAATGTCGGCCGGGTCTTGCAACTGCCCTATGGCCTGGTCGACCGCATCTGCCGGCTGGTGCCCAACGATCCGGCGAAACCGACCACGCTCGAGGAGGCGATTGCCGGCGAGCCGATGCTGCAACATCTCCGCGATACCGAAGAACCTATCGCAAGATTGCTCGATATCGCATTGAAATTGGAGGGACTTTACGGTCACGCCTCGACTCATGCCGCGGGGGTGGTGATCGGCGACCGACCGCTCGACGAGTTGATCCCGCTCTACCGCGACCCGCGTTCGGAAATGCCGGTCACCCAGTTCAACATGAAGTGGGTCGAGCAAGCCGGGTTGGTGAAGTTCGACTTCCTGGGCCTGCGCACGCTGACCATCCTGAAGGACGCAGAGGCGCTGACGCGGGCCCGGGATGCCGGCTTCGACCTCGAC
This sequence comes from uncultured Rhodospirillaceae bacterium, assembly GCA_964397055.1. Lineage (GTDB taxonomy): Bacteria > Pseudomonadota > Alphaproteobacteria > CAYNIS01 > CAYNIS01 > CAYNIS01. Next base: position 563 of record CAYNIS010000605.1, read on the forward strand.
CGCATCCCGCTCGACGACGCCAAGAGCTACGAGATGATCAGCCGGGGCGAGGCGAGTGCCGTGTTCCAGCTGGAAAGCGGCGGCATGCGCGACGCCCTCCGGCGCATCCGGCCGGAACGGCTGGAGGACGTGATCGCGCTGGTCGCCCTGTACCGCCCGGGGCCGATGGCCAACATTCCCCGATATGCCCGGGTCAAGGCGGGGGAGGAGAAGCCCGGCTACCCACACAAGAAACTGGAGACGATCCTGGCCGAGACCTTCGGCATCATCGTCTACCAGGAACAGGTGATGCAGATCGCCCAGATCCTCGCCGGCTACTCGCTCGGTCAGGCGGATTTGTTGCGCCGGGCGATGGGCAAGAAGGACAAGGCGGCAATGGCCGCCCAGCGCGAGGCGTTCATCGAAGGCGCCGTCGCCGAGGGGGTCGAGGCAGCCCAGGCCGGCGACATCTTCGACCTCGTCGCCAAGTTCGCCGAGTACGGCTTCAACAAGAGCCACGCCGCCTGTTACGCGCTGGTCGCCTATCAGACGGCGTACATGAAGGCGAACCACCCGGTCCCGTTCCTGGCCGCATGCATGACCCATGACATGGGCAACACGACCAAGCTGGAGACGCTGCGCCAGGAATTGACCCGGCTCGGCTTCCAGCTTCTGCCGCCGGACGTCAACCGCTCCGACACGGTCTTTTCGGTGGAGGCGGATGCCGGGGGCAAGCCCGCCGTCCGCTACGCCCTGGGCGCGATCAAGGGGATCGGGGCGGCGGCGATGCGCGGCCTGGTCGCCGAGCGCGCGGAGCGCGGTCCGTTCAAATCCCTGATCGACCTCGCGACCCGGATCGACGTCAAGGGCATGACCCGCAAGCAGATCGAGGTGCTGGCCCAGGCCGGTGCCCTCGACGCCCTGGCACCGGCGGGCGCGGACGGCCTGCCCAGCCGCCATGTTGCCTTCGCGGCCGCCGACACCCTGATGCAGCACGCCCACAGCCTTGCCGAGGAACGGGAAACCGGACAGGTCAACCTGTTCGGCGGTGCGGACGAAAGTGCAGCCGATCTCCCCGGCATCCGCCTGCCGGAGGTCGAGGACTGGGACGCCGCCGAGCGGCTGCGCCGGGAGTACGAGGCGATCGGCTTCTACCTCTCCGGCCATCCGCTCGACTCTCACGAAACCGCGTTGACGCGCCTCGGCGCCGTTCGGCTGGCGAACCTCCACGCCTGGCTGAAGCGCAACGGGCCGGGCCGGGCCAAGGTCGCCGCGGTCGTGCTCGGCCGGTCGGAGAAGAAGTCCCAGTCCGGGAACCGCTTTGCCTTCGTCCGGCTGTCCGATCCCTCCGGCGTGGTCGAGGCGACGTGCTTCTCCGAGAGCCTCAGCCGCAACCGCGAGAAGCTGGAAAGCGGGGCCCTCATCGTCACCAGCCTCGACGTCCAGGAGGTCGAGGACGGTCTGCGCCTCACCCTTTACGACGTCGACCCGTTGGAGGAGGCCGCC
>CAYNIS010000606.1:0-2046 GCA_964397055.1 uncultured Rhodospirillaceae bacterium
CTGATCGCGGACCAGAAGGATGTGGTAACCGGTCAAGCCCCGGATCGGGGCAGACACCTGCCCGGGGCGCATGGTCACCAGAATCCGGTCGATCTCGTCCTGCAACTGGCCTTCGCGGACCCAGCCGATATCCCCGCCGTTGGCGGCCCCGGCCGCCTGGGAGAACTGCCGCGCAAGTGCGGAGAACTCCGTGCCCGCCCGCACCTGGTCGACCAGGTCCGCCGCGAACGCCCGGGCCCGCTCGTCATCCGCCGGGTTGACGACCGGAAGATAGATCTCCGACGTCAGGAACTGCGACCGGCCGGCATTCGCCCGCAGCAGGGCGAGCTCGCGATCGATCTCGTCCTCCGAGATGGAGATGGTCGGCCGGAGACGGCGACGGACCATCATGCCCCAGGAGATCTCCGCCTCGATCTGGTCGCGCAACGCGGAAACCGGCACGCCGCGCTGGCCCAGCACCTGTTCGAACTGGAGCGCCGACAGGCCGTTCTGCTGTGCGACCTGGGCGAAGCCTTCGTCGATCTCGCCCTGGGTCACCTGGATGCCCGACTCTTCGGCCAGCTGGATCCTCAGCTTGTCCTCGACCAGGGCCGGCAGCACGTTCTCCTCGACCTGGCGAAAGGTCTCCGGCGTTGATGGCAGGTTGGCGCCGGCGATTGCCATGCGAATGCGCGCCACGACGTCGGAGTTGGAGATGATCTCGTCGTTGACGACGACGGCGATCCCTTCCCGCAGGGTCTGCTGGGCAGCCGCCGGGGTCGAGGCGAGCATCAGGGCGGCGACCCATGCTGCGAGCCAGCGGCGGGCCGAAGGGGGCGCGGAAAGGCGAGCGGGCATGATCAACCATCCTCCAGATGCAAAAGGGCGGCCGCACCGAGAAGCAGCACGACGCCGGCCGGGGTCCAGGCGGCAAGCGCCACCGGGATCGCCTCCGACAGGCCGAGGGCGCGAATGACGTCGTTCAGGATGAAGATGCCGAAGCCCATCAGGACCCCGGTTCCGATCATCATGAAGCTGCGCCCCTGGCGCGGCGGCTGAAGAGAGACCGAGGCGGCAAGCAGCACAAGGCCCAGATAGAACAAGGGCTGCGCCAGGAGCGACTGGAAGTGCAGGCGAAGGCGGGTCGCCGACAGGCCGGTCTCCTCCATCACCTCGATGAACTGCGGCAGGTACCAGAACGACAGCGTCTCGGGAGAGGCGAAGCTGTCCTCGATCTTCTCCGCCGTCAGGTCGGTTTCGAGCGCGTAGTTCTCGGTGAAGACCGGCAGAGCCTGTCCGCCATCGTTGATCCAGGCCTTGGTCAGCTGCCAGTGGCCCTGGCCGAGTTCCGCCGTTTCGGCATCGATCCGCCGCAGCACCGTGCTGAAGTCGCCGCGATTGAGGAAGAAGACCTGGACGTCGTTCAAACGCCAGCTGTCGGCCGCGACGGAGGGCGAATGGATCAGCGTCATCAGTTCCGCGTGATCCTGGCGAAGCCACAACCCTCCCTCCGCCAGGACCTCGACCGTCGAGGACTGCCCCTCGAGATAGCGGTCCTCCAGCTCCTCGAAGCGGGCCAGCATCAGGGCTGCCGCCGGATTGACCACCGTCACGCTGACCAGTCCGATCAGGGACGAGACCAGGAGGACGGGGGCCAGAAACTGCCAGGCGGAGATGCCGGAGGCGCGCACGATCACCAGTTCGTGGCTGCGGGTCAGCCGCCAGAAGCAGTACATCGCCGAGAACAGGACGGAGAACGGCAGCAGGCGCTGGCCGACCTCCGGCAGTTTCAGGACCGACATCTCGATCACCGCCCCCAGCGGCACGTCGGCGCGGTTGGCGGCCCGGCGCAACAGCTCGATCGCGTCGAAGAGGTAGGTGACCAGCAGCAGCAGCGCCAGCATGCCGAGGAACGACATCAGGTAGTGGCGGGCGATGTAGCCCGAGAGCGTCAGGCCCATGGCACCCTCACGCCGGTGCGTCGGGGGCCCGGCGGGCGACCCGCCGACAGCGCAGGTGAAGGAGCACGGCGCCGACGATCACCGGCAGAAGGGCGACCGCGTAGAG
>CAYNIS010000607.1:0-509 GCA_964397055.1 uncultured Rhodospirillaceae bacterium
ACGCCGCTCAACAGGGCCAGGGCGAAGCGGGCATAGGCGATGGCCGTGTCCGGCGAAAGGGCAAGCGGGTCGTCCTGGTTGGCGATCGCCAGGGGCCGGCCCGAACCGTCGATCAGAAGAGCCCGGCCCGGGCGCCGGAGCGCCAGGAATGCCGGCCCGAACGGCGCATTGGCTTCCGCACGGACAAGCTGGTATCGCCGATAGAACGGCAGGCCGCAGACGGTGACCTCGACCGGTGGCGGCAGGTCTTCGCGCTTCAGGCCGGCCTGTGCCAGATCCGCCAGGATCGGCGCCGTCTCCCTCAGCGGGGCGGCCTGGGCGAGCCATCTGGCGCTTATGTGGGCATCCATTGCCAGACCTTGCTTGAGCGGGAGAGCCTGGTGCTATGGCGAAACCCGCTCCAGGACGCGTCAATGCCGATAGACCTTTACGATGTGGGGGTTTTGATCCCGATCCCAAGGGCGGATGCAGGACGCGTGCCGGGGCGCCGTCGGCGCGGGGCGGCGCCG
>CAYNIS010000607.1:519-2038 GCA_964397055.1 uncultured Rhodospirillaceae bacterium
TGAGTTCACGGGATCTCCCCCGCGCGTGGCAACGCATGCTGTCCGGCCGGCGGCTCGACCTTCTGAACCCGTCGCCGCTCGATGTGGAGATCGAGGACATCGCCCTCGGGCTCAGCCGGGTCGCCCGCTGGAACGGCCAGACTTCGGGCGCTCACGGCTTCTCCGTCGCCCAGCACTCGCTCCTCGTCGTCGATCTCGTGGTGGCGCGCACGCCTCACCTGCCGCGTTCCGCGGGCCTCGCCGCGCTGCTCCACGACGGCTCCGAATACGTCACCTCCGACCTCATCACGCCGTTCAAGAATGCGCTGGGCGGCGAGTACCGGGAGGTCGAGGCCCGCCTGCGCGCGGCGATCCATCTGCGCTTCGGCCTGCCGGCAACCCTGCCGGAGGCTTGGGAGAAGCGCATCAAGCAGGCGGACCGCATCGCCGCCTTCATCGAGGCGGTCGAGCTTGCGGGCTTCGAGGAGGCGGAGGCGCGGCGCATCTTCAGGGTCAGGTCGCAGCCGGAACGTCCGGATGTGGCGCCCTGGCCGGCGGAGATCGCGCGCGCGCGCTTCCTCGAACGGTTCCACCGGCTGGCCGGCGGCTGACGCTCGGTCGACAGCTGACATTGTATTAACCACATGCCTATTTCCTGTGGGCCTGTTTTCTATGGGCCGGCTGAAGGCGCCACACGGACATCGCATCACGGACGCACCTCGCCCGCGCAGAAGGACCGGCGGATGAAGCAACTCCATGGCACCCGCGGCGGCAATGGCTGGGTCAGCCTCGCCATCTTCGTGTTGATTGCGGTGCCGATCTTCGTGTTCGCCGTCCTCTGGCTGCTGGCGGCGCTGGCGATTGCCGCCGTCGTCGCCCTCGTCGTAGCCATCCTGATGATGATCTTCTCGCGCGAGCGGGTGCAGCGCTGGATCCTCGGGCTCCTGTTCCCGGGGTTGCGTCAGCCCGCCACGGCGTCGGAAGAGGGCGAGGTGTGGACCCGGGAGGACGGCGTCCAGGCCAAGCTGGTCGGATCCGGATCGACCGAGGATCCGGATGTCGCCAACCGCCCCGAGGGGCAGGAGTGAGGCCAGGATGAGCGATCCCCTGGAACCGCGCCTTCTGCTTTCGCCACGGCGCCGGGCGGTCATCGGCGGTCACCCGACGGTGGTGGAGGTGTTGATCCAGGTCCAGGCGCCGGCGGCCGGGCGGGCGACGTCCAGGCCCAAGCTCAACCTCGCTTTCGTTCTCGACCGCTCGGGCTCCATGGCGGGGCGCCCGCTGGTCGAGGCGATCCGCTCGGTGCGTGCGATGCTGGCGCGGATGACCCCGGCGGATCGGGCCGCCCTCGTCGTCTATGACCAGGAGGTCCGGGTCCTGGTGGCGTCGTCTCCGGTCGTCGACCTGGGCCTGTTCGACACCGCGCTCGGCCGGATCGAGGCGGGGGGCATGACCGACCTGTTCGGCGGCTGGCAGGCCGGCGCCCAGGCGATCCTGCCGCATCACGGGCCGGAGATGCTGACGCGCATCGTCCTCCTGT
>CAYNIS010000608.1:0-2036 GCA_964397055.1 uncultured Rhodospirillaceae bacterium
GTGAGGGCGACCTGGTCGGAAAGGATCGGGCCGGCGACGGCGAAGGCGCCGCGGGCCGGTCGCGGCTCTTGTGCCGGACCGTGGTCGAGGAACGCGGCCGCCACCTCCTCCAGGCTGGCGTAGTCTTTGCACGCGAGTATCTCCGAGCGCGCGAGGCGCCCGTCGATAACGAGGGCAAAGCGCGCGTTGGTGCCGCCGATGTCGGCGATCAAGGCCGTGCCGGTGGTCGACGTCATGGCGGGACCATATCTCCCTGTCGAGCGATCCGCATCCGTGCGGCACGCATCGCATCCTATTGCGTTGCAGCGTTACGGTCGCGGGAGGGTTCTCCAGTCAGTGTTGCGATATTGACTCAAATCACCGGGAACTCAGGCGTCTGCGATAGCAGGGTTGAAATCCGGTTTGCCCTTCGACATATTGTGCAGCGCGGCATCGGGGGAGGTTCCCCGGCGGATGTCGTGCCTAGTTCTTGGGCGTTTCCTCCCTAGACTCGGGCCGCACATTCGTGCGGCCCTTTTTTCTTGGCACCCCCTGTTTCTTGGCACCCCTGCCGGTCGTCACTGGTTCGGCGCCCAGACCTGTTCATAGAGGCTGACGATCTCCGCCGCCGTCGGCACGCGCGGATTGTTGCCGGGGCTGCCGCTGGCGAGCGCCTGTTCCGCCATCACCGGCAGCAAGCTCAGGTAGCGGTCCTCCTCGATGCCGTAGTCGCACGGGCTCGGCACCTCGAGGTCCCGGTTGAGGGCACGAAGCCCGTCGATCAGCTTGGCGACCGCCAGGTCGTTGGGGTCGGATCCATCGGCCACCGCCATCGCGCGCGCGCAGTCGGCGTAGCGATCGGGGGCCGCCTCCACCGAATAGGTCGTCACCGCCGGCAGCAGCATCGCGTTGGAGAGGCCGTGCGGCACGTGGAAATGGGCGCCGATCGGCCGGCTCATGCCATGCACCAGTGCGACGGAGGCGTTGGAGAAGGCGACACCGGCCTGGGTCGCCCCCAGCATCATCGCCTCCCGCGCGGCATGGTTGCCCGGCTCGAAGCAGGCGGTGCGCAGATTTGCGGCGATCAGGCGCATGGCGTTCAGCGCGAACATGTCCGTCCACGGGCTGGCCTTCTTGGAGACATAGGCCTCGATCGCGTGGGTCAGGCTGTCGATGCCGGTGTCGGCGGTCAGCCGGAACGGCTTCGCCAGCGTCAGCTCGTAGTCGACGATGGAGATCATCGGCACGTTCGACAGGCCCATGATCAGCATCTTCTCATCGGTCTCGGTATCGGTGATGACGCTGGCCTTGGTCATTTCCGATCCGGTGCCCGCGGTGGTCGGGATCGCGACCACCGGCATCACCCGGATGTCGGGTGCCACCGGCACCTTCCAGTCGCGCATCTGCCCGCCGCCGGCCTTCAGGAGCGCCATCGCCTTGGCCGTGTCGATCGGCGAGCCGCCGCCGAAGGCGATCAGGCTGTCGAAGTCGCCGGCGTTCAGGACCGCAAGCCCGGCGGAAACCACGTCGGTGGTCGGGTCGGCGACGGTGTCGGGGAACACCTGATAGCCGATGCCGGCGTCGTCGAGCGGGGCGGCGAGCCGGCCGAACAACTCGTTGGTCGCAAGGAACGGGTCGGTCACGACCAGGGGACGCTGGCAGCCGAGGGTTTTCAGGACGGCGGCGATCCGCTGGATGGCGCCGCCCCCGATCTCGAGAACGCGCGGGCTCGAAATGCTGGCGATCATGGCTTCCTCTGTCCTCCCGGTGCCGTTGGCGGCGACCGCTTTTCTCAGCGGCATCGCCGGAACTTGTGTCACGCCGCACGGAGTGGCGGCAACGGCATGTTCGGGCCGCGGCGGCGGGCGGTCACTCCCATTCCGGGTCGCGGTGGCCGTCGAGCCAGACCTTGAGCCGGTCGAGGTGGCCGAAGAACTGCCCGAGTTCCGCTTCCGACCAGCCCTCGAAAGCTTCCGCGGCGTGGGGGGCGAAGTCGGCCACCGCCGCCTCGTGGGTGTCGAGCCCGTCCGCTGTCAGCCTCACCACCCGGGCACGCC
>CAYNIS010000609.1:0-2030 GCA_964397055.1 uncultured Rhodospirillaceae bacterium
GCCGGACGCGATCGCGGCCGCCGTCGCAGCCCTCGGCGGCCATGACGACCTGGCCGATCGGTTGACCGTCGCCCTGGTGCCGAGCCCGCCGGTCCTGGCGCGCGACGGTGGTTTCGTCGCCGCCGGCTTCGACGCCGGGCTCGACGAACTGCGTTCCTTGCAGGAGGACGGGCGCCTCCACATTGCGAAATTGCAGAAGCGCTACCAGGACGAGACCGGGGTCAGCTCCCTCAAGCTCCGGCACAACAACGTCCTCGGCTACTTCATCGAGGTGACGGCGGCGAACGCCGACCGGCTGATGGCGTCCGACGGCCCCTTCGTCCACCGCCAGACCATGGCCAATGCCGTCCGCTTCACCTCGGTCGAGCTGGGTGATCTCGAACGCAAGCTGACCTCGGCCGGCGACGAGGCGCTGAAGCGGGAGCTTCAGGTGTTCGAGGACCTGAAGGCCGCCGTCCTCGACCGGGCGGCACCGCTGGGCACGGCGGCCGCCGCCCTGGCCGCTCTCGATGTCCATGCCTCCTTGGCCGATCTCGCGGTCGACCGGGCGTTTTGCCGGCCGGTGGTCGAGCCCGGCCGCCATCTGGAGATCCTCGGCGGTCGCCATCCGGTGGTCGAGGCCGCGGTTGGTCGTGACGGCGGCCGCGACGGTGCTGCTGACAACAACGGCCGCTTCATCGCAAACGACTGTGTGTTGTCGGAAGAGGACCGGCTGTGGCTGGTCACCGGCCCCAACATGGCTGGCAAGTCGACCTTCCTGCGCCAGACCGCGCTGATCGTCCTGATCGCGCAGATCGGCTCTTTCGTGCCGGCGGAGGCCGCGCGGATCGGCATCGTCGATCGCCTGTTCAGCCGGGTCGGGGCCGGCGACGACCTCGCCCGCGGGCGCTCGACCTTCATGGTGGAGATGATCGAGACTGCTGCGATCCTCAATCAGGCCGGTCCGTCGGCGCTGGTGATCCTGGACGAGATCGGGCGTGGCACGGCGACCTTCGACGGTCTCTCGATCGCCTGGGCGGCGGTCGAGCACCTGCACGACGTCAACCGCTGCCGCGCCCTGTTCGCGACCCATTATCATGAGCTGACCCAGCTCGCCGGGCGATTGCCCGCCTTGAGCTGCCACACCATGCGCATCAAGGAATGGCGCGACCGTGTCGTCTTCCTGCACGAGGTGATCGAAGGCGCGGCCGACCGGTCCTACGGCATCCATGTGGCACGCCTGGCCGGCCTGCCGCTCGCCGTCGTGCGCCGGGCGGAGGATGTCTTGCGCCGGCTGGAGACCGCCCAGCGGGCCAACCCGGCGGTGACCCTGCCCGCCGATCTGCCGCTGTTCAGCGCGTCACCTGAGCCGGAGGTGGACCCCGCGGACGGGGGCCCGGCGCCGGAGGTGCCGCCGGCCGATCCCTTGGCGGAGGAACTGGCGCGCCTGGACCCCGACCAGATGTCCCCGCGAGAGGCCTTGGAAGCGCTCTACCAGTTGAAACTCCTGGCGAAATCCCGGCCCGGTTGACCGCGACGACTGCCCGGCTTAACTTCCTTTCCACGTGGTGATTTGGCGACCGGCTTGCAGGCCACGGAAAACAAGCTGCTAAAAGGTTCAGGTATGCTGGTGTCGTCAGCGCCTCGACCGCCCCGGTTGGGGCGTTTTTCGTTTGCGCGTCACGATCACGAGCCCCTGGGCCGCTCCGGACAACGTTCGACGATCCGAAGAGGAGATCGGCCATGGATACCGAAACCCCCGCCGACGACCGCCCCTGGTCGCTGCAGACGCACCTGATCCACGACGCGAGCCCGCGCACCGGCTATCTGGAGACGTCGGAGGCGCTGTTCCTCACCTCCGGCTATGTCTACACCTCCGCCGAGGAGGCGGAGGCCGCGTTCGCGACCGACGGGCTGCGCCACGTCTATTCCCGCTATTCGAACCCGACGGTCGAGAGCTTCGAGCGCCGCCTGTGCGCCTATGAGGGGGCGGAGGTGTGCTTCGCCACCGGGTCCGGCATGGTCGCCGTGTTCGGTGCCCTGGCGAGCCA
>CAYNIS010000610.1:0-2030 GCA_964397055.1 uncultured Rhodospirillaceae bacterium
GACCTCTGCGGTTTGCTCGCGCCGCGGGCGCAGGCGGAGGCGCTGCTCGACAGCGTCGAGAACGGCTCGGTCGGGAGTATCGAAGGGCTGGAGATGGCGCTGCGGCACCTGCACGAGCGTTACGTCGCCTACGAGTGGGACTGGGCGAAGGCGGCATGGCTGGACGAGCTGCGGAAAGACGCCGAGGCCGTCACCGCCGGCGACGTGCGGGGCGCGGTGGAGGAGTGGCGCGCGGCGGTGCACGCCTGGCACGAACGCATCCGCGACGACGCGGAGAAGGAGTTCGGCGACGCGGCGCGGATCGGCTACGGCATCGACGGCGACGACGCGATCCGCCACGCCGACTTCGAAGCCGTCCGCGGCACGCTGACGGAGAACCCGGTCGTGCAGGAACTGGCGCACGAGGCCGAGGAGGGAGCGTTGCTGCTGCAGGGCGTCGCGCAAGGGGATCAGGCGATCGCGTTCGACCTGGCGCGCGTTCTCCAGCGCGATTTCGGAGCTGATCAACAGCTCCTCCGCCAGCGGCCCGAGGCGCTGGGACGCGAGCGCGAACCAATAGGCACCCTGCAGGTCGCTGACCACCTGGCCGGCCGTGCGCCGGGCGCGTTCCCGGGCGATCTGAATCCGGTCGGCCTGCTGGCGCGCCTGATAGTAGCTCAAGCCCAGATCGATCAGCGACCAGCTGAAGTTGACGCTGCCGAACACGCGTTCCTCGTCGGAGGAGGTCGACGGTTCCAGCGACTGCTGTCCGGACAGGATGGATTCGCTGCTGGACGCCGGCTCGTTCGAACGGTTCGAGTAGCCGGCGTTGACCAGGATGCGAGGCAACATCTCGAACGCCACGAGGTTGAGCTGCCGGTCCTGAAGGATCTCCTCCGACAGGGCGAGCCGGTAGTCCATGTTGTAGCGCAGCGCACGGGCCACCGCCTCGTCGAGGTCGATCGGCTCCTCCGGGAACGGGGAGGCGAGGACCATCCCCAACCGGTCGGAGATGACCCGCTCGATCGCGGTTTCCTCGTCGATCGGGTCGGGCGCGACGGAGCACGCCGAGAGCGCGGCAGCGACGATCAGGCCCGTTGCCTTCGCGAAGGTGCGTGAGCTCAAAGGTCGATTCGTCCGCACGAGCGCACCCGTTCGATTTCGGCGGGGCGACAGGGCACGATCACGCCCGGGGCATGTCGCCCGCCCCTTCGGCGTCTGGAAGCGCCCCCAGATGATCCAGCAGTGTCCTGCCGGCTCCAACTAAACCGACGGGTCCGCCGGACGCAAGCTGTACGCTGAACGACGGGCGCTGAGGGGCGAGGAACACGGCGTCGCCGGGACCTTCCGACGACTCGTCGCCCTCGCCTTCCCCGTCGTCGGACGCATCAGCCTCGCCGTCCTCGGCAGCGTCGCCCTCGCCGTCCTCCGCCTCCTCATCCTCGCCGACCTCGGCGTCGAGCTCGAGGTTCTCCTCGTCGACGGCTTCCGTGTCTGTGGTAATGGCGTTCGCATCCCGGGCAATCCGCAAGGTGAACGTGTCGCTCGCCGTCTGCTCGTCGTCATCGGTGGCGGCGACCACGATGGCATAGGTGCCCTCGGTCCCGGCCGGCGGCTGGACGACGAACACCGCCTGTTCCGCATCGAAGGCGATCCAGGGCGGCAGCGGCACTTCGCCCGCCAAGCTGGCCTCCAGCGACAACTGAGCACCACTGTCGGTGTGGCGGAAACTGCCGCTCGGCAGGGCGAACACGAACTGGGAGCCTTCGGTCGCAGCCCGATCCGGCAGGTCGATCTGCAGGGACAGGCCGCGGTCCGCCCCCGGCGCGTCGCCGACCAGGATGGTACCGTTGGCGGCGGATCGATCGCCGGGCTGGATCAGCCCGATCGACGCACCGAGGTTCAGCGCCTCGCCACCACCGGTGCCACCTCCGACGCCGATCAGCGTCGGGCCCGATGTACCGCCGAGATCGGCAAGGGTCGGCGCGACGCGCGGCCCGAACGACGGGGTCGGCGGCGGGTTCGGCGGCGGGTTCGGCGGGATGGTCGGC
>CAYNIS010000611.1:0-2028 GCA_964397055.1 uncultured Rhodospirillaceae bacterium
CGGCTATGCCGGCAGCGCCCGGCGCCGGTCCGGCGACGGCCCGGTCTGGCAGCCGTTCACGCCGGCCGGTCTGGAGGCGGCGGTGGCCGGCCCCAACCCGGTGTTCGTCAACTTCACCGCGGCCTGGTGCATCACCTGCCAGGTCAACGACCGGGTGGCGCTGTCCTCCGAAGCAACCGCGGCCGCGTTCGACCGCAATAATGTCACCTACATCAAGGCCGACTGGACGCGGCGGGACGATGAGATCGCCCAGGTCCTGGAACGCCATGGCCGTTCCGGGGTGCCGCTCTATCTCCTCTTCCCGGGCAATGGGGCGGCACCGCAGGTTCTGCCCCAGATCCTGACGCAAGCGTCGTTGATCGACGCGATCGACCAGTTGAACCCGTCCTGACCCACCGCACTTCCGCGATCCTCAGAAGGGGACCATTCTCATGCTCGATCGTCTGACCCGCCGTGGCCTGATGGCTGTCGGCGTTCTCGCCCTCGGCTTCGCGGCAACCCCGGCCGAGGCTGCCGTCGAGGTCGGCAAGGCCGCCCCGGACTTCACCGGCCTCACGGTCGAGGGCGAGGAAATCTCGCTCAGCGACTATCGCGGCAAGACCGTGGTCCTGGAATGGACCAACCACCAGTGCCCGTTCGTCCAGAAGCACTATGACAGCCAGAACATGCAGGGTGTTCAGGCGTCCGCCGCCGAAGACGATGTCGTATGGATCTCCGTCGTTTCGTCGCGCCCCGGTGCCCAGGGCTACGTCGAAGCTGCCGAGGCGAAGGAGATCATCGCCGACACCGGGGCGGTCGTGGCCGAAAAGGTGCTCGACCCGGAAGGAACAATCGGCCGCCTCTACAATGCCCGCCGGACGCCGGAGATGTATGTGATCGATGGCGACGGTGTGCTGCGGTACATGGGCGCCATCGACAGCAAGGCTTCGGCCCGCATCAGCGACATTGAAACCGCCGACAACTATGTCCGCATGGCGCTCGCCGCGGTTGCCGCGGGGCAGAGCCCGGACCCGGCCGTGACCACCGCCTATGGGTGCACGGTCAAATACTGATTACGAAAGGTTTAAGACTTCAGGCGGCCCCGGTTTTCCGGGGCCGTTATTTTTTGTTGGCATTGGGAGCATTGCTAACCGGAGCGAAACCACTAGGCGGCTAGGCTGAAGTCATGTCGCGAAGGGGTTTCGCGATGCTGACGTGGGATCTTGGGAATGTGCCGTCGGGTGTCCGCCTCCATCAGCCTCTTTGCCGTCCTGCTCCTCGCGAGCGAACGGGCCGGCGGGGTTTGCCTGATGTCGGCCCCGATCTGCGAATATCCCGACTTCGTCTGGCAGCCGGCGTCCCTGGCCCCGCTCCTGTTCAGCGGAACGCTCGACACCGCGGCGGTGACCGGTGTCCTGCTTCTCGCCTCCGCCGCGTTCACGGCGCTGAAGCAGCGCCAGTAGCCGGCGCCGCCTCCGCGCGATCGATCGTCGACCGGACTAGCGCGTGTTCCAGCGATGTGGACCCACATCGCGGTTCGCAACGCGCGCCAGCCTATCCAATCCGAGCATTTTTCGAACCGCCGGCCCGATTCCGGCTGGCTGGAGGGTGCTCCAGGCTCGACCGCGATTTTCCGCGCCGGACTCCGCGCGCCGCTAACGTTTCAGGAAGGTCGATCGGGCGAGCATCGGCTGCATCCCGGCACAAGGGGCCGGCCGTCCGAGGACTTGTCCCAGAGGAGAGAGCGCAGATGATCCGCCTGACCCTTGCGACCGCGGTCGCCGCCATCGCCCTCGTGTTCGGCCAGGTTCAAGAGGTCGAAGCGCAGAGCCGCAGTCGCACGACCACCAACAGCTACGGCACGCAGTCGAACAGCACGGTCACCCGCGACCCGTCGACCGGCCAGGTCACCACGTCGACGACGCGCACGCGCCAGGACGGTTCGACCTCGACCTTCGACAGCACCACCAGCCGAAATGACGACGGCAGCTGGTCGACCAGCGGATCGGCGACCGGCCACCGCGGCAACACCTCCACCTTCAGCGGCAC
>CAYNIS010000612.1:0-2019 GCA_964397055.1 uncultured Rhodospirillaceae bacterium
GGAACCGATCCCGGTGCTGCCGACCGTCCACTACAACATGGGCGGCATCCCGACCAACTTCCGGACCGAGGTCCTGAACCCGAGCGAGGGTGACCCGGACCGCATCGTGCCGGGCCTGATGGCGATCGGCGAAGCGGCCTGCGTTTCCGTCCACGGCGCCAACCGCCTGGGTTCCAACTCCCTGCTCGACCTCGTCGTGTTCGGCCGGGCGGCGGCCATCCGCGCGGCCGAGGTGGTGGACAAGGGGTCCGCCCACAAGGCGATCCCGCAGGACGCCACCGACCGGTCGTTGGAGCGGCTGGACAAGCTGCGCCACGCCGATGGCGGCACGCCGACCTCCAAGCTCCGGCTCGACATGCAGAAGGTGATGCAGAACAACTGTGCCGTCTTCCGCACCGGCGAGGTCCTGGAGGAGGGTGCCCGCCTGATCGGCGAGTGCTGGAACGGTCGCCAGGACATCAAGGTTTCCGACCGCTCGATGGTGTTCAACACCGACCTCGTCGAGACGCTGGAGCTCGACAACCTGATGTACCAGGCGGTGACCACCATCAACTCCGCGGTCAACCGGCAGGAAAGCCGCGGCGCCCACGCCCGGGAGGACTTCCCGGATCGTGACGACGACAAATGGTTGAAGCACTCTCTGTCCTGGCTCGGCGATGACGGGATCACCCGCCTGGGCGAACGCCCGGTGCACCTGAACACGCTGACCAACGAAGTGCAGGCGTTCCCGCCGAAGGCGCGCGTCTACTGATCGGGATACCGAAGACTCGAACGGCGGGGGTGCCGATGGCATCCCCGCGGCAACGATAAGACTGTGGGGTAGGGGTCAATGGCCGAGTTCACGCTGCCGGGGAATTCCAAGATCAAGCCCGGCGCCAAGCACGCCCATGAAGGAACCGCCGAAAAGCCGAAGACCTTCAAGGTCTATCGCTGGAACCCGGACACCGGCGAGAACCCCAGTGTGGACGAGTACGACATCGACCTCGCCAACTGCGGGCCGATGGTTCTCGACGCGCTGATCCACATCAAGAACGACATCGACCCGACGCTGACCTTCCGCCGGTCCTGCCGCGAAGGCATCTGCGGCAGCTGTGCGATGAACATCGACGGCACCAACACGCTCGCCTGCACCAAGGCGATCGACGACGTGGAGGGCGACGTAAAGGTCTACCCGCTGCCGCACATGCAGGTGGTCAAGGACCTGGTCCCGGACCTCAACCACGTTTACGCCCAGTACGCGTCGATCAAGCCGTGGATGCAGACCCAGTCAACGCCGCCGACGCGCGAGCGGCTGCAGTCGCCGGAAGAACGCGAGAAGCTCGACGGCCTCTACGAGTGCATCCTGTGCTTCTGCTGCTCCACCGCCTGCCCCAGCTACTGGTGGAACGGCGACCGCTATCTCGGCCCGGCGATCCTGCTTCAGGCCTATCGCTGGATCGCTGACAGCCGGGACGAGATGACCGGCGAGCGGCTCGACGATCTCGAGGATCCGTTCCGGCTCTACCGCTGCCACACCATCATGAACTGCACCCAGACCTGCCCGAAGGGTCTCAATCCGGCAAAGGCGATTGCCGAGATCAAGCAACTGATGGTCGCGCGCCGCTAACCCACTTCCGACCGCCTTCGCCGGAGGCGGGCCGTTTCATTGCGCGCCCTTGCCGCGTGCCCGACCATTGGCCGTTGTCTGTGCACATGAAGGCAAACTACGGCCCAAGCGCTTGGCACCGGCCGCTCTTTTCATCGCCAGTCCTCGCAGCCGACTTGTCGACCGGCATCAAACAATGTTACGCGATTTAGCACTAACTGATTGAGGTCGGACGGTGCGGGTCGCGCCCCGTGGTGCCGCGGCCGAGATCAATCGACGTTGAGAGAAGTCTCGGACCGATGTTCAAACGCCGATCGTCCACCCCGACCGACCGCCGACCGGAAGCCGCCGCCGATCCCGCGCCGGCTCGGCCGACCTCGACCCTGGTCGGGGCGGCGGCCGAAGCTGCGCGCAGCGGTTCCGCCCGCGCGGCC
>CAYNIS010000613.1:0-2015 GCA_964397055.1 uncultured Rhodospirillaceae bacterium
CGCCGTGCCGCAGTCCGTCGACTATGCCGGCGAGCCGATCGAGATGCTGGCGACCTCGCCCGAAGCGGCGGCGACCCGCACCCGCTCCGCCGCGCGCGAACCCTGGACCGTCGCCTGGGCGGAACGCGCCATCGTGGCAGGCGACGTGGTCTACGACATCGGTGCCCATACCGGGCTCGCCAGCCTCCTGATCGGGGCGATCCACCAGGAAGCCGTGCGCGTCCTGGCGTTCGAGCCGAGCTTCGCGACCTACGCCGCCCTCTGCCGGAACGTGCTGCACAACGCCCTCAGCGGATCAGTGACGCCGCTGCCGACATTGATTCACGGCTCGGTCGGGACGGTCCCGCTCAAATACCGGTCGGTCGACAGCGGTATCGGACGCCATGCGGTCGGCGCGGTCAGCCTGGGCATCCGCGGCGGGGTGAAGGAGACCCGGCCCGTGTTCGAGCAGCCGATGCCGTCCGTCACCCTGGATGCCCTCGTGCGCGACCACGGCCTGCCGGCACCGACCCATCTTCGGCTCAACGTCAACGGTTCGGAACTCGACGTCATCGCCGGCGCCCGGGACACCCTGGCGAGCGGCGGGGTGACTTCCGCCCTCGTCATCATCGACGACCCGGCGCGGGCCGACGCGATCGGGGCAGCCCTCTCCCGCCATGACCTTGCCCGGGCCGCCAGCTTCACCAAGAAACTCGGCCCGGGAGAGGCGGAGACACACCTGTTCTTCGCCCGCGATCCGGTTGCCCTTGCCACCGTCGTCGGGGCCGACCCGACCCTGCCCACCAACCTTGGTCCTTGAACCCATGCTCAACAGCATCACCAGACGGCTGGTTCGCCTGCTTGACCCGTTCGGCACACAGCGCGAACTGAAAAGGATCGCCGAGCGGCTGGAGCAGGTGGATCAACAACTGAAGCAACAGCACAAGTGGCGCAGCCACATGCTGGGCAAGATCGATGCGCTGGTGCGGGCGAACTACCTCGACGCGTTCCTGGGCGAAGCCTACCCGTTCGCGATCACCGCCCGACGCTTCCAGCTCTATTCCCAGAACGAGGAAGACGGCATCGTCCTGGCTCTTCTCGCGGCCGCGGGCATCACGGGGCGGACCTTCGTCGAGATCGGTTCCGGGGCGAGCGGCGGCAACTCCGGCCTTCTGGCGCGGGAGTTCGGATGGCGCGGGGTGATGGTCGACTATGCCGCCGACAAGGTCGAGAAGGCGCGCATCCGTTACGGCCTCAACCCGCTCGTGTCGTTCGAGGCGCTGGAGGTCCGGCCGGACAACATCGATGACCTGATCACGCGGCACGGGCTGGCCGGGGAGGTCGATTTCTTCTCCCTCGACATCGACAGCAAGGACTACTGGGTGTTCCAGGCGATGACCGCCTGCAACCCGCGCGTTCTGGTGCTGGAGTACAATGCCCATTTCGGGCCGGACGCATCGTTGACGATCGCCGCCGATACCGACATGGCGAAAGCGACCAAGGGGGTTCATGGCGCCTCCCTGGCCGCCCTGACCAAGCTTGCCGGTGAGAAGGGCTACCGACTGGTCGCCTGCGACCCGACCGGCACCAACGCCTTCTACCTGCGCAACGATCTGAGGCCGGAAATCCCGGCGGTCCCGGTCGAGCTTGCCTACCAGCCGATGCGCGACCGGGGTGACCCGCTTGGCGAGGCGCTGCGCAAGCCTGTCGACCTTCCAGCCGCGGCGGCGGCTGCCGGCATCACGCTTGTCGAGGTCTGACCCCGCCGTCGCCCGCGGCCGCGACCTTCGTCATCACCGGCGGATCGGACCTTGGCGACTACCTCGGCGGTAATTGAGCGGACCGCAGACCGCACCAAGGCTAGCTGGGGGCCGGCGATCAATTCGGCTGTCGATCCCGTCTCGATGCACCCGATGTGAAGAGTTGGAGGTGCCGGTGCGCGTGTACTACGGCTGGGTGATCGTTGCGGCCTGCAACCTTGTGGACGGTTTGAAAAACCTGCGTTGTAAGGGGCAAATCATGGGAGTCTGGGCTCA
>CAYNIS010000614.1:0-2005 GCA_964397055.1 uncultured Rhodospirillaceae bacterium
CGGCGGGGGGCAGCCATAGCACTGGTCCTCGGCGGCATGACGCTCGCCTTCCTGATCGGCATTCCGCTCGGCACGCTGATCGGGGGAGCCTACGGCTGGCGGGCCACCTTCGTCTTCGCGAGTGCGCTGGCGGGGAGTGCCGCCGGCCTCGCCGCGATTGCCTTGCCGCCCTTGCAGCCGACGCCGCCCGGCGCGACCGCCCAAGGATCGGGGAGCGCCTCTTGGGCGGCGGCGCTGCCCCTCCTCCTGTCGACGCTGCTGTCGCTGGCGGCCGCAATGGCGGTGGTGTCCTATCTGCAACCGATCCTGTCAGCCCAGATCGGCGTCACCGGCAGGGAGATCGGCCTGTTCCAGGCCGTGATCGGGGCAGGGGCGGTCTTCGGCCTCGTCATCGGCGGCCGGGCAGTCGACCGGGGCGCGGGCCTTGGCACGCTGGCGATTGGCTTCCTTGCCCTCGGTCTCTGCCAGGTCGCCCACTGGGTATTGCTGGTCCGGGTCGTGGCACCCGGTGTTCCCGGTGTTGCGATTGCCGTGAGCGTCGGTGCCTTGTTCGTCAGTTCGATCGTGACCTTCGGCATGATGCCGATTGTCCAGGCCCGGCTGGTCGCCCTGGACTTGGCCTCGGCGCCCCTTCGCCTGGCCGTCAACGGCTCGATGAACTATGTCGGACAGGGGCTCGGGGCCGGCGTCGGCGGGCTGGTGATTGCCGCCTATGGGCTGTCCGGGGCTGCCGCGTTCGGGACGGTTGCCGCCACGCTCGGACTTGTCGCCGCCATCGGCCTGCGTCAGGGCGGCAGTGCGCTGACCCGCCGTATCAGATCGCCCGGGTCATGAAGACGCTGTGCGGGTCGGCGACATAGGGGGGAAAGGGGGCGCAAACTGCAAATCCGTTGCGCGCGTAGAGGGCGCGCGCGGCGGCATAGTAGCCGCTGCTGCCGGTCTCCAGGCTGAGCCGGGCAATGCCGTGCCGGCGTGCGTCGTCGATCACGCGTGTCAGAAGGCTGCGAGCAACCCCCCGGCCGCGTGCCGCCTCCGCCGTATGGAAAGACTTCGCCTCGCCATGGCCCGGTTCCAGGATCTTCCAGCCACCGATGCCGAGGAGCAGGGCGCCATCCCATGCCGCCCATAGTCTCACCCCCTCCGCCCTTAGGCCTTCGATGTCGAGCGCATGGTCGGATGTCGCGGGGCTGTCGTCGCCAGTCCGGTCAAGGTGGGCGGCCAGGAGGGCCCGCACCTGCTGGTCGTCGAGGTCGGCGCACCTGGTATTGATTCCGGATCGATCGCCGGCAGCCATCCGCGCCATGCTTTCCATTGGGAAGAAGGGGGAGGGTGGTGGGCGCACAAGGACTCGAACCTTGGACCCGGTGATTAAGAGTCACCTGCTCTACCAACTGAGCTATGCGCCCGCCCATCCAAACCCCTCTTATACCTAAGGCCATGGGTCGTTGCAAGACCCTGGATCCCGGTGACCGGAGGGTAACGCTTGTCTCAGGCCCTGGGACCGGGCCATGGTCGCGGCCGTGACGGTCGAACCAGCTCCCGGAGCAAGCCAGCATGCTGAACCCGATCACCGAACATGTCGCCCGGCTGAAGACCGGTGTCATCCAGACAGGCGGCAATGAGACCGGCATCGGCGGCGACCACAAGCAGTTCTACCTGGCCTGCGGGCCGGAGGACGGGCCGGTCGTGCTCCTCGTCCACGGCTGGCCGGAACTGTCGATCAGCTGGCGCCATCAGCTGCCGATGCTGGCGGCCCTCGGCTTTCGCGCGATCGCGCCGGACATGCGCGGCTACGGCCGGACGTCGAAGTACCCGCGGCACGAGGATTACGCGCAGGAGCGCGTGGTCGCCGACATGGTCGCCCTGATCGACCATCTGGGCGCGGCGCGCGTCATCCTGGTCGGTCATGACTGGGGCAGCCCGACCGTCTGGCTCATGGCGGCCCACCATCCGGACCGGGTCACGGCCGTCGCCAGCCTGTGCGTGCCCTATGGCGCGATCGAGC